>JAYTBF010000308.1:0-7668 GCA_043737175.1 Burkholderiales bacterium | reverse complement strand
AGAATAGCCGGTAAATAAATCGGCGGCAGCGTAAAACACGTGCCGGTTGCATTGCCTAGTTGGTCGCAGGGCAACGAACTGGTAAAAAAAACAGCCATAGGAGATCACGCGCCATGGAATGGAAGTTTTTTCTGGAACAAGCTCCCTCCGGGGGCATGACCTATCTGGGTTGGTTGGGGTCGGGGCTGTTATGGACAATGCTGGTGTCGATATCCGCATGGATCATCGCGTTTTCACTTGGCTCGGTGCTTGGCATATTGCGCACCACCCCGCTCAAGTGGCTGAATCTTGGCGCCACCATCTACGTTGAAATTTTTCGCAACATCCCATTACTCGTGCAAATGTTTCTTTGGTACTTTGTGGTGCCGGAAATCATCCCAACGGAAATGGGCGATTGGCTGAAACAAACCTACCCCTACCTGATCACCCTGCCGTTCGCACAATTTAGTCTGCTGGAATTCTCCGCGGCGGTATTGTGTTTGGGGCTGTACACCGCCTCGCGGGTTGCCGAACAGGTTCGCTCGGGCATTGAATCGTTACCCAAGGGGCAAACCAACGCCGGTCTGGCGATGGGTTTCACCCTGCCCCAAGTCTATCGTTTCGTGATTTTACCGATGGCCTATCGGCTCATCATCCCGCCGATGACCTCTGAATTTCTGACCATTTTTAAGAATTCTTCAACGGCGTTGACCATTGGTGTGTTGGAACTGACCGCACAGGCCCGGCAAATCAACGAGTACACCTTTCAGACCTTTCCGGCCTTTGCTGCGGCGACACTCATTTATGTGGTGATTACCCTGACGGTTGTTTTTCTGATGCGCTTGCTGGAGAAAAAAGTTGCCGTTCCCGGCTATGTTTCACAGGGAGGGCACTAATCATGGGTGATTTTGATTTCAAAATTATCGTCGACAACCTACCCTTCCTGTGGAGCGGAATGGTGTTGTCGCTCAAGTTGTTCTGCATCGCCTTGGTCGGCGGCATTTTCTTTGGCACCCTGTTGGCGATGGCGCGATTGTCCAGTTGGAAAGTCCTGTCGTATTCATCGGCCGGTTTTGTCAATCTGATTCGTTCCATTCCGTTCATCATGGCGATTTTTTGGTTCTATTTCCTGACGCCCATGCTGGTTGGAAAAATTACCGGACAACAGGGTGAGGCGGTGGGCCCGTTTACCTCAGCCGTGGTCGCCTTCATCATGGTGGAGTCCGCATATTATTCAGAAATTATCCGCGCCGGTATTCAATCTGTGCCGCGTGGACAACCGTGGGCGGCCTATGCGCTGGGGATGAATTATTGGCAATCGATGGGGCATGTCGTATTGCCACAAGCGTTTCGCAACATGCTGCCAATCATGCTGACGCAGGCGATTATTTTGTTTCAAGACACCTCGTTGGTGTATGTGGTCGGGCTCAAGGATTTCCTGGGCGCGGCCAGCAAAGCCGGGCAAATCAGCGGTCGCATTGTTGAGCTTTATATTTTTGTTGCACTCATTTTTCTCATTATTTGTTTCGGCGCATCGCGTTTGGTGAAAATAGTGCAAGCGAAGTTGGATGCCGGCCGGACGTAAAACGACAGGTATTTTATATAAGTGATTTGCCAGGTGAAATTGACGAATCACACCAGGTTAAACCGTGATCAGCCCCCACACGGGCGCAATACCAAGAGGACAAATAATGGCTATGATCGAATTGAAATCCGTCTGCAAATGGTACGGAACCAAGCAGGTATTAACCGACTGCAGCACCAAGGTCGAAAAAGGCGAAGTCGTGGTTGTTTGTGGCCCGTCCGGATCGGGTAAATCCACTTTGATCAAAGTCGTTAATGGCTTGGAGCCGTTCCAAAAAGGCGAAATCGTCGTCGACGGCATCTCGGTCGGTGATAAGGGTGCAAATTTGGCCAAGTTACGCGCCAAGGTTGGCATGGTGTTTCAAAATTTTGAACTTTTCCCACACATGAGTGTGACCAAAAATTTGGTCATCGCCCAAACGAATGTCCTGGGACGTAGTGAAGACGAAGCCCGTGAGACGGGGCTCAAATTGCTTGATCGTGTCGGTCTAATTGATCACAAGGATAAATTTCCAGCGCAACTGTCGGGCGGTCAACAACAACGGGTGGCGATTGCCCGTGCTCTGGCCATGGATCCCATTTGTATGTTGTTTGACGAACCCACCTCCGCACTCGATCCAGAAATGATCAATGAAGTGCTCGATGTCATGGTCGAGTTGGCCAATGATGGCATGACCATGATGGTGGTGACCCATGAAATGGGTTTTGCAAAGAAGGTCGCCAAACGCGTCATTTTTATGGATGTTGGCGGCATTATTCTTGAAGACTGCACTAAAGATGAATTTTTTGGTTCACCACGCAATCAACGCACCCAAGATTTCCTGTCGAAAATATTGCATCACTAAAAGATTCATTTTTTTGGAACCACAGCGGAACACAGATGAGCACAGATAAACCCCCATGGTTTTGACTTTATCTGTGTGTATCTGTGTTCATCTGTGGTTCAAAGATTTTTCCTTCCAATTCTCCGGAAACTAACATGCCCGTTTTTGAAATTCGCCACCCGCTGGTTCGCCACAAAATTGGTCTGTTGCGCGCCAAAGATATTTCCACCAAAAGCTTTCGTGAAATCACCCAGGAGCTTGGCCGCTTGTTGGCATACGAAGCATGCCGCGATTTCAAGCTGGAAAAGGCAACCATGGACGGCTGGTGCGGACCGGTTGAAGTTGAGCGAATTGAAGGCAAAAAAGTAACGGTGGTGCCGATCCTGCGTGCCGGATTGGGCATGCTAGAAGGTGTGCTCGATGTCATTCCATCCGCAAAGGTCAGCGTGGTCGGTATTGCCCGCAATCACGAAACACTGCTGCCAGAACCTTATCTGGAGCGGATGGTGGGCCAGCTCAACGAACGCACTGCCATCATTCTTGATCCGATGCTGGCCACGGCAGGTTCCATGATCGCCACCATTGATATGCTCAAAAAAGCCGGCGCCAAACGCATCAAGGGTCTGGTGCTGGTGGCCGCACCGGAGGGCATCGCGCGCCTCGAAAAGATGCACCCGGACGTCGACATTTATACGGCGGCAATTGATTCACACCTGAACGAAATTGGTTACATCATTCCCGGTCTGGGTGACGCGGGCGACAAAATATTCGGCACGAAATAAGCCAGCGATCATTTACGCACAGAAATTTTTATTGCACCAACACCCCTACATGGGCGGCCGCGCTTAGTCCGAGCGCGGTAAAGTTATAACCGCCCTCCAACGCCGACACAATCCGTCCTTCACAGTGGCGGTCGGCAATCCCACGAATTTGCTGCGTAATCCAGACGTAATCAGCCTCCGTTAATTCGAGTGAGGCGAGTGGATCGTCCCGGTGTGCATCGAAGCCAGCCGAAATGATGATGAGTTCTGGACTGAATTCTTCCAATGCAGGAAACCAACTGGCCTCGATCGCCCGCCGAAACGCCGCCCCACCGGTACGCGCCGCCAATGGTGTGGCGATGATGTGATCATTGCCACTATCCGCGCCGGTTCCCGGATAAAACGGATGTTGAAAGCTTGAGCAGAACAACACCCGTTTCTCATGGCGAAAAATATCTTCGGTGCCGTTGCCATGATGCACATCAAAATCCAGAATGGCGACCCGACTCAGGCCATATTCATTGATGGCATGCCGGGCACCCACGGCAACATTATTAAAAATACAAAAACCCATCGCCTGATCATAAGTCGCATGATGTCCACACGGGCGCACCGCGCAAAAGGCATTCTTGATCGCCCCGCTCATCACCCCGTCTACACCCGCGATCACCGCTCCGGCAGCGCGACGTGCTGCCTCCAGCGAATACTTGTTCATGGCGGTGTCTGGATCCATGTAGGCGTAGGCCTGATGCGGCGCAACGGCAAAAATATGCGCCACGTAGTCGGGCTCGTGTGTGGCGCACAGGGAGGATTCGCTCGCGAGGGGTGCCTCGATTGCTTGCATTTTCGCCGTCAATCCCGCATTCTCCAGATGATGCAATACCGACCGCAACCTGTCCGGGGATTCAGGGTGATGTGGACCCATTTCATGTTGCAGGCAAATCGGATGGGTAATTAACGCTGATTTTAGGTGGCTCGTCATCAAACCATTCTCGCGGAAAGTTGTCCCATCGGCAATAACAAAAAATCATTCATGAATTTTGCTGCCCGATCGGGGGATTCATGTAAGGTAATAAATCGATCACAATGACGCGGTAAAATCGTGGAAAGACCAGAAATGTCAGTTATGTTGTTTGAAAAAAAAGACTCCGCCCAACACCACGCCAATCTCGCCCTGCCGGACGGACCCATCGGCACCGTACTGGCGCGCGCGGGCGAAATTATTCTCGGCAAGGATCGGCAAATTCGGCTGGCGATTGCCTGCATCCTGGCGCGCGGGCATTTGCTGATTGAAGATATCCCCGGCGTCGGCAAAACCACGTTATCCCATGTGCTTGCCAGTCTGCTTGGATTGCAATATCAGCGCATCCAATTCACCAGCGATTTATTACCTGCTGACATTGTCGGTGTATCGATTTTTGATCGCGAATCCTCCACCTTTCGGTTTCATGCCGGCCCGATATTTTCACAGGTCATCCTCGCCGACGAAATCAATCGCGCCAGCCCCAAAGCGCAATCTGCGCTATTGGAAGCCATGGAAGAGCAACAGGTCACGGTCGATGGCAAAACCATGCCACTGCCGGTACCGTTTTTTGTGATCGCCACCCAAAACCCATCCCATCAGGTTGGCACCTTTCCTCTGCCCGAGTCACAGTTGGATCGTTTTTTGATGCGCATCAAGTTGGGTTACCCGGATGCGGCTGCCGAACGGGCGCTACTCAAAGGCGAAGATCGCCGCGCCATGGTGGCGCGCATTACTGCATTGATGACCGTCAGCGAGCTCGAGACTTTGCAGCGTGAAGTGACGGCGGTACATGTGTCGGATGCACTGATTGACTATGTGCAGGCTTTGGTCAATCACAGCCGCGACTCGGCGCGCTACGAAATGGGCTTATCGCCACGCGCCGGACTGGCGCTGCTGAGGGCCTCTCAGGCTTGGGCACTGTTGGCCGGAAGAAAGTTGGTTTTGCCGGAAGACGTGCAGGCGATCGCCCCGTCTGTTGTTGGCCATCGTTTGCGCGCAGTCGCGTCGACACAACAGTCAACGCAACAAAGTGGCGCGGGCAAGATACTTGATGTCGCCCAGGAATTAATGGCCAATGTGCCTATTCCGTAACCCGCGATGCAAACACTAGACTGACATCCAGATCGGGACAAAAAAATAGTATGCTTCGTTTCAACCCAACGTGACGCAAAAGGCAAGACATCATGATTTCCCCACTACAGTCGATCCTTCGCCCCGTCCACATCGTATCACTCATAGCAGCGTCGGTCCTGTTCATGCCGACGGCTGAAGCGGCATTCAAATGTCAGGGTGCCGACGGCAAAATCGAGTATTCCGATCGACCGTGTGAAACCAATAAAAATACGCTCGAAAAGCCGCGCGCCAATGCCGGGGTACAAAGCCGGCCAATCGGCAATCCAATGGACCAGTTGACGAAATTGTTTACCGACTACGAAGCGCGTTTGTGTGAACGCGAAAAACTGGAGATCGAACTGGAACAAGCACGGTTTTCCGGTGCCATCGCCAAACAGCCGGCCAACTGGAAAATAAAACAAGATCGTCAAATAGAATTGAATGAAACCTTGGTTGATTTTCAAATGCGCGCCGGAAAAATCACCAAAGCCGCCGGCAATGACAGCAAAGAAACGGCGGCATTGCGTAAATTTCAGCTCGGATTGAAAGAATGCGGTAATGCCAAGGCCGCCGCCCCGGTGGCACCCGCTGCCCCAGCTCCCGCCCCTGCGCCGGTGACCAAATCAGGTAAGTAGCTGGTGTTGTCGCGTTTGGGATTTAGTATTCGTCAACGAATTTCCGACTGGATTTTTCGTGCGCGTATTCCCGAAAGCCCGCCGGTTGTATTAACCCAGCGGCGCATTTTTATCCTCCCGTCCCGCACCGGACTGTTTTTTGCGTTTGTGCTGTTTTTGTTATTGATCGCATCGATCAACTACAGTCTGTCACTGGGCTATATGCTGACCTTTTTATTGGCCGGCATGGGCGGTGTGTCGATGCTGCACACCTTTCGCAATTTGGCGCAATTGTCGATCACGCCGGGCAAGGTTGATGCGGTTTTTTGCGGCGACATCGCTGAGTTTCATCTGGTGTTGCACAATTCCGGCGGCGGACGATTTTCGATTGGCCTCAAACGCGCGAAAATACAAAATGCACCGCCCTCCTTTGGCGACATTGCCGCGCAAAAAGGCAACAATTCAACCAGCACTAATTTGGTCCTGCCCATGGCCATGGAACAACGCGGTGTTATTGGCTGCGGCCGGCTGGAGATATTTACCGAATATCCGGTTGGTTTATTTCACGCCTGGTCATACGTTGATTTTGGTATGGCCGGATTGGTCTATCCAAAACCCGATGCGGGTGCCGGTGCCTTGCCGATTTCAGCAAGTGGCCATGGCGAGGGCAATATGCCAATTGCCGGTGACGAGGAATTTCAGTCGTTACGCGCCTATCGTCCGGGCGACACCATGCGGCAAATCGCCTGGAAGGCTTTGGCGCGTGAACAAGGACTATTGGTCAAAGAATTTGGTACCACCACCAGCGCCGACCTGTGGCTGGATTACGCGGCACTTGAAGGGCTGGGTGTGGAACAGCGCCTGTCACGATTGACCTGGTGGGTGTTGGAGGCACAACGCGCGATGTTGCCGTATGGATTAAAACTTCCCGGACTGTCGATCCAACCATCAATGGGGCCGGTGCATCGGGATGTTTGTTTACGCGCGTTGGCTCTGCATGGTTTGACATCATGAGCACCCCACCATGCTGAACCAGACTGCCTTGACCCTCGCCAACGTGACCTGGCTGTTATTAGCCATGGCGTTTGTGATTGCGCCACATGTGCAGCGATTGCCGTGGTGGGTGACCGCCGCATGTGTGGTGGCCGGCGGCTGGCGCTGGTGGATCGCGCGCAACGGGTTGCGAACACCGGCGTGGTGGCTCATGGCAGCCATTGCCCTGACCATTTTGATCGGCGCGTTTGCCGAATACCGGCGGCTGTTTGGGCGCGAGGTGGGTGTGACATTACTGATTGTCATGCTCTGCCTGAAGATGCTGGAAATGAAAATGAAACGCGACGCCATGGTGGTGATTTTTCTGGGTTTTTTTCTGGCGCTCACCAATTTTCTTTACTCACAAACCATGGCCATGGGTGCCTACATGTTTATCAGCGTGTGGATCTTCATCGCCACCCTGATCGGCTTTAACCGCATCAACACCGAGCCGACTGTTCGCGAGCGTTTGGTGCCGTCGGCTTGGCTGATGTTACAAGCCATCCCCATGATGCTGGTTTTGTTTTTCCTGTTTCCGCGCTTGAGTGGACCGTTGTGGAGCATGCCGCAGGAAGCGCAAGCACGTACCGGCTTGTCCGGCAGCATGTCACCGGGTGACATCTCTAAGCTATCGCAGTCTGATGCCTTGGCATTTCGGGTTGAGTTTGAAGGTCCGGTGCCGAACAACACCGACCTGTATTGGCGCGGCCCGGTATTGGGCGCGCAGCAGGGTCGCG
>JAYTBF010000307.1:0-17145 GCA_043737175.1 Burkholderiales bacterium | reverse complement strand
TGAACATGCGTCCGACGCCACCCAGGCCGGCATGGTTAATAACCCGGATTGGAGTGCATTTTATTTGTGGAAAAACGGCCAACTGGTTGACCAGAATGCGGCGCGTTGTCCGTTTACCACCCGCGCCATGGCCGATGTACCGTTGACGCGAATCGTCAATCGTTCCCCGTCTGTGTTGTTTTCATTATTGCGACCGGGAGCGCATATTCCACCACATAATGGATTGATAAATACCCGCCTGATTGCACACCTGCCGTTGATTGTGCCTGGCAAATGCCGTTTCCGGGTCGGCAATGACACGCGCGAGTGGCAAGCGGGCAAGGTATGGGTGTTTGATGACACCATCGAGCACGAAGCCTGGAATGACTCCGATCAGACTCGGGTTATTTTATTGTTTGAAATCGATCGACCGGATATCACTGAAGCTGAGCACCAGCAAATCGCAGATGTCTTCGAAGCGCTCGACTCATATTCAAGGGAAGCCCATGAGTGGGAAATCTAGCCATGGCGATTGATCACGGCGCGATAACTGCGCTGGAGCAACAAATTTCACGCGCTGTCAATGGTAGCCGACCGGACGAGGCATCGCGTCTTTGGAAGCGCTTACTCGATCTCGTGCCGAATCATCTTGGCGCGTTGACTGCAGTCGGCCAGCACGCCTTCAGAACGGGCGACATGGAGGCCGCGCGCAATGCATTCACGCGCTTGGTGGCCGCAGATGGGTCGGAGACGCAGCAGTGGATCAACCTGGCGCTGATTTGCCAGAACATGGGCGACGAGGTTGCTGAGGAGTCGGCTATCAGAGGCGCGTTGACGGTTGACCCGTCGGATTTTTTCGGGTTAATTTTGCGGGCAAACCTTTATGAACGACAGGGGAAGAGACATCAGGCGGCGCGCGCGCACGGAGCGGTGGCGACAGTTGCGCCGCCGCTAGACCAACTGCCGCCAGCGCTGCGGCCTGCAGTCGAAAAGGCCATATCTTATCGTGCGCAGTATGAACTGGAGCTTGGCGAATACCTCGACGCACAATTAGCGCCCGTGCTGTCGGCCTGCGACGGAGAAAAGGTGGAACGGTTTCGCACGTCGGTTGACATCATGCTTGGCCGCAAGCGGCGATTCGAAGCGCGGCCGATGACTTTTTTTTATGCCAACCTGCCTGCGATTGAATTTTTTGATCGGGGGCTATTTCCGTGGCTCGATGCATTTGAAGCATCGACAGATGTGCTGCGCGAGGAGTTCCTGGGCATCCTTGGCATGGAAGCCTCCTTGGTTCCGTATGTGAACTACGCCCCTGACGTCCCGCTGAATCAGTGGGCAGAGTTGAACAATTCGTCACAGTGGAGTGCGTTTCACATTTATCAGGAGGGAAAACTGGTCGCGACAAACGCCGCCAAATGCCCGCGAACTGTTTCTCTGCTTGCGACCGCCCCGCAGCCTATTCAAGTCGACCGCACCCCGTCGGCGATGTTTTCTCTGCTCAAGGCAAAAACACGCATTCCACCACACACCGGGGTTTCGAACGTTCGTTTGGTTACCCACGTACCGCTGGTTGTTCCTGAAAATTGCGGCTTTCGCGTCGGCAACCAAACCCGGGAATGGGTTCCAGGGCGCGCTTGGGTCTTCGATGACACAATCGAACATGAGGCTTGGAACGAAAGTGATGCGCCGCGTGCCGTGTTGATTTTTGATATATGGCATCCGCATCTGACCGAGGCGGAGCGAACACTTATCACCGCGCTGGCCGCAGGCCTGACAGGGTTCGCGTCAGACAATGGTGGATTTGAGCTTTAGACTGCCGTGATCGGATGCCCAAAGCTGCGCGGGCGTTCAACTGGCCAAGACTGATTTGCTATCTCGGTATCAGACCGCTAGATATTCCCGCAACGGTGCGAGATGGTGGGCGTAATTGCGCCATCTACCTGACGAGCGCTGATAAAGCCCTTCGCGCACCTGCCACACGCTCGCCGTCTTCACGGCGTTCTTCACGTGCTGGAAATGAAGGCAATTGTCATCCCAATCGAGGCCGACAAAATCCAGCAGCGTTTCAATCGCTGGGCGGGGCTCGTGGACCAATGTGTCGTACTCCAACGTCAGAATATCGGCTCCATATAGTTGTTGCCAATGCGTCATCAGCCGTTGGTATTGCTGGTAGTAGTGACCAATATCCATCAGATCCAGGGCGTAACCCATGCCATGACCGAGGTGCAGAAAATAGATGGACAGGCAATTGTCCAGCGCATCCCGTTTCGTATGGATGATTTTTGCGTTGGGGAACAGCCGTTTGATCAGCCCGATATACAGAAAATTGTCCGGACGCTTGTCGGTAATGTGGCTCGCACCAGGAAACATCGACGACAAACGATCGCGGTAGCGCAGCGCGATCTGTTCCAACTGCGGGGCACTGATGTGGGCAATGCTTGCCGGGAACGGGGCAAGTTCATCTCGCACAAGGGCGGGAATGAAGTCGATTTCGCCACCCGCGCGCATCTTTGGGTGGCCTGCCAATATCTGTTCTGCTAAGGTTGACCCGGAACGAAACATGCCGCATATAAATATTGGACAGGGTGATGAGCCTGCCCTGGGCATTGCTGGATGGGGTGATGGCGATGCAAAAGTCTGGATGAGCTGGTCGATAAAACGCTCGTGTGATTGGCGATCATAGAGGGGGCCGCGAGATCCCGTTTGCGCACCAGCGCGACTCGACTGATTCGCCCGGACATACGCCGAAAATGCCTGATCGAATGCGCCGCAGGCATCAAGCACTTTGCCAAGCGCAAAGCCGAGGCTTGCCTTGTCCATCGCATTGGCTCCTGAATGCGTGATGGCGGACTTCAAACGTTTGACCAGCGGGTCGTCCAACCCTGTAACCCCTTTCAAAGTTACGTAGCGTGCGAGCGCTTCACAATGGTTTGGCGCGATGGTCAGCAGCGCCTCGTATTGCGCGAGCGCATCTTCCCGACGACCAACATCCTCATACAGATTGGCAAGGTTCAATAGTGCAGGCAAGTACCGTGGGTTGAGTTCAAGCGCCTTTCTGAGCGCACTCTCGGCCGCTGCTTCTTGGCGAAGGCAGTCGGAAAAGATGACTGCGCGATTCAGATGGACTTCTTCAGGCTGCGAGATGCCCCGATTCAGCGCTTCCTGGTAGGAGCTGAGTGCTGCGTCAAATCCCCCAAGTTTCTTCTGCAGCAGCGCAAGGTTGTACCAGCTATCTGGTAGGCCCGGCACTTGTGCAAGAAGACCTTGGTATGCTTCGATAGCCTCCGCGACGCGTCCAGCGCGTTCGAGTGAGGCTGCCTTCACCAGCAGGGTTTGAACAGGGGTCGACATTGTCTAAAGCTTCAGAATGATTGACTTCCGGTGGAGCCGAGGCCGGTTCGGCTGGTCCGGTGGGTTGGTCTGTGGTCTACACGCTCTATGCTACTTGGCCGTTACGCAACCCGGCAAGGAATACGGCGAAAAAAAACGGCGGGCCGAAGCCCGCCGTTCCATTGTTGCTTTGCTTCCTACCGCCAGATTAGAACTTGTACGTTGCGTTCAAGAAGACACGGCGACCCAGCGCATCATAAACCTGCGGGAAGGTGTTTCCGTTGCCAAAGCCCGTCGGTACGTTGCGGGTGAGTGGTGGATCTTTGTCTAACAGATTGTTGATGCCTCCCGACAGCGTCAACTTCTTGGTGACTGCCCAAGAACCTGCGAGATCGAAGTAGTTGCGTTCGCCTAGCTCAGCATCGACTGCAGGGAAATTTGGTGCGCTGAGCAACGGTGAATTGCTGGAGGTATCGACCTTTACGCCACCCATATAGCGCCAAGTAAGCGCCATATCAACGTTCCAAGGGGTCGCCCAAGATGCGCGAGCCTTGTGACGCCATTTAGGTGATGGTGTTCCGCATGTCACGCCAAAAAGTCCTGCGCAGTCGTAAGCGCCGGCGCCTTTAACTGGCTCAACTTCAAGTTTCTGCAGGCGTGTACCCAAGAAATTGACCCCGACACTGCCGTAAGCGCCGATCTTGTGAACGTAGTTGAAGCCCACATCCATGCCGGACGTCTTCAGCCGACCAATGTTGACGTTGTTGGCAACAATGAAGCTACTCAACTGGCTATACAACACACCCGTTGGACTACGTTGAATGGCGCTACAGTAGACAGGCAACCCGGATGACAAACAGTTTAAAAGCGTTGTGTTCGGCGACACGGATGAAATCGTGTCTTCTACTTTGATTTCGTAGAAATCGACCGTCACACTCAAGTTCTTCAGAGGCGTGGCGACGATGCCAAACGTATTACTTTTCGCCGTTTCTGGCCGGAGGTTAGCGTTGCCGCCAAACAGACCCACGTACTGTGTCGTCGCGTTCTCTGCGACGCGACCATACAGTGCTGCAGACAAACCGGATCTAGCACAGGCAGCTTGGGTTGCTGTCGGTGCAGCACCTTCGCAAGGGTCTGCGCCGTCATATAAGCCGAGCCCGGAAGCCGTATAGAGTTCAATTAAGTTTGGCGCACGGACTGCCTGCTGTGATGAAGCGCGGAACTTCAGTTCCTTGACCGGTGACCACTCAACACCGAAACCATAGGTGTTGGTCTTGGCAGATGGCTTGTCGTAGTCCGAATTGCGGTAGCTGGCATTGACGCTTAGCAGCTCTGCCAGCGGCGCACCTTCAATCAACGGCGCACGCACTTCGGTGAAGATCTCCTGAACGGTAAACTTCGCGCCACCGATGCCTTTATTCGGGCCGCCTGATCCAGAAAGGTCGCCGTCACGTGTTGGCTGATCGGTATTGTTGTCGAGTTTTTCGGTGCGACGTTCCACGCCAAACGAGAAGCCGACGCCGTTCTTCGCAGTCGGGAACTTGATGCCATACGCGCCCAAGTCAGCCGAAATATTGGCACCTTGAATGGCTTGCTGCGTCGCGCCCGTTGCATTGCCCGGCACGGCCAAATACGCCAACTGTGCTGGTGTCACGCCACCCAAACGCCACGGGTTGTAGGGAACACAAGTCGGATTTCCACCGGTGAGATTGGAGCGACACACCGCTGTCCCACCCGGGCCAGCGACGGCGTCCATCGCCAGCTGGATACGTGAGCGCGAGAAGTATTGTCCAACAACCTGGGTGCCGTTCACCTTCGAAGTCTGCATGAAGGCGTCGTAGTCCCAATTGCCGAACGATCCCTTGACACCCACCAATGTGCGGAATGAAGTGTTGGTGAATGCGGAGGTACGGCCACCACCTTCGACGTTTCGTCGGCCAAGGTAGATATCAGTCGACGAGCCAGGAGCCGTTATCCCGAGAGCTGTCCGCCAACTCGGTGTAAGGAGCGGGTTTTCTGTCCTGACGGTGTAAATGTTGTCGGTGAAAAACACACCACCCGGCGCAATTTGGGCGACCGTGCTGTAGTTATGGTACGAAAACTCGGAATACAGTTTTGCATTTTCGTTGATGTCGTAATTGGCGAACACAGATGTGCTGTACGTTTCCGATGGGCGCTGGTAGTGGTTCGTCGGGTTGAAGTTGTACGCGTCTGTCGCAGTCGAATAACCGCGCGCGGTACCTGCGGCATCCGCTGGCGTGAAGCTAGCGAAAGTATCCAATCTGGTGAAGCGTCCCGAGGCGGAGGTCGAAGACCCGCCGCATACTATCCTTGACGTGGGTGTACTGACGAGAGTGGTAGAAGAAATGCCGCAGGAGCTGAAGTCACGCTCGCTCTGCAACAGGGCCTTTTCTTTCTTGTAGCCGAAAAAGACCGTGGCGTTACCTTTGCCATTGGCGAAGTTACCACCCATCAAGACGTTGGCATCGAAAATCTCACCGTCGGAGCTCTTGTCCTTAGGAACGTTAAAGTTAGCCGGATTGGTCACGCCACGTCCTCGGACAAGGTCGGCGATGCCGTCTGAGTTCTGCTGCTGGTGGTTGTAGAAGCTTTGGTTTGCAGAGACCTGCACGCCCTGGAACTTGTCATTCATGATGAAGTTCACGACGCCAGCAATAGCATCGGAACCGTAAATCGCGGAAGCACCGCCGGTCAAGATCTCAACACGCTTTATTAAGGCTGCGGGAATTTGGTTCAAGTCAGCGGCGATGGTGCCGGGGCTGCCGGCGGGAAGGCGTCGACCATTCACAAGCACGAGGGTGCGATTGGCACCCAGGTTGCGCAGGTTGACGGTGGCCGTACCAGAAGAGCCATTCGAAACGTTGGCACCTTGATCGGCAAACACCTGCGGCAGGTTATTCAATAGGTTCTCAACTGAGCGAAGTCCGTCCGCCTTGATCGCTAACGCATCAATTACGGTAACTGGGCTTGGACCCTCAAGGTTGGCTGTCGCGATGCGCGAACCAGTGACTTCGATACGATCAACTTTTGCTTCGGCTTTTGGTGCCGCCGCTGGGGTTTGTGCCCCGGCATGGCCAAACATGCTCGCTGCAAGCGCACCTGCAACGGCTGCGGGTAATATTCTTAACTTTAACTTCATTGCATAACCTCCGTGATATAGATCCAACAAATGAAACAACCACCCGCCACAAATCCCAACAAAAAGTCGCGAATTTGAAACGAAATGGTCACGAAATGGAAAACATTGTAAGGATAACGGCGCGCGAGGGGCATGACCACGCGATTGTCATCGATGTTGCCAAAAAGCAACAAAACGTGAGTGGATTATCGATTTACAACATTTTTCACTTGCACAACAACAAAAAAGGGGCCGAAGCCCCTTTTTTGAAGTGTTGCTGATTGAACGATTTAGTTCTAGGCGTAACGCGCGCCCAAAACGAAATTCATACCTTGCGGCTGATACCAATTCAAGTTGAACGGACGGGCAAGGGTCAGTTTAAGAACGTGCATAAGAGTAACCGCGCCGGAATCACGAAAAACTTTGAACTGATCGTCTCTCTTTTAGCAAAGTCAATTTGAGTTTAATCTGACTCTTGACCGCTGCAATTAGCGTGTATATAGTCATTGTATATAGCATAATTTTTTGTTGGTAATATTAGGGGGTAAAAATGGCAATCAGTACAGTTTTTACAAATAACCGCACACAGGCAGTGCGCCTACCCGCAGAAACACGTTTCCCTGACACAGTCAAAAAAGTGCAGGTGCGGGTAGCCGGTCAGGAACGCATCATTTCGCCGGTAGAGTCAAGCTGGGATAGCTTCTTTCTAGGCGCAACTACCGTTACTGATGATTTCATCGCAGAGCGTGCAAGCCAATCTCAACCCGAACGTGAAGGTCTTTAGGCGCAGTTATGCTGAAATACATGCTGGATACGAACATCGTTATTTACGTAATCAAACAGCGACCGATACAAGTGATGAACGTATTTAACCAACATCGGGGAAGAATGGCAATTTCGACCATTACTCTTGCGGAACTCATTCATGGCGTCGAAAAAAGTAGCGATATGCCTCGTAACATCACCGTTATCGAAGATTTTGTCAGTCGATTAACGGTGCTGCCCTATGACGACAAGGCTGCATGGCAGTATGGAAGTATTCGCGCCGCACTCGAAAAATTGGGGCAACCGATTGGTCTGAACGATTTGCACATCGCCGCGCACGCGCGAAGTCATGGCTTAATTCTGGTGACTAATAACATGCGCGAATTTGAGAGAGTGCCGGGACTATTGTTGGAAAATTGGGTTGCACCTTAATAGCGCTGGTAACCTGTGATTCGCTGTGATAAATGATTGGATCAAACAACAAAAAAGGGGCCGAAGCCCCTTTTTTGCGATATTGCCAAATGCAATTTAGTTCCAAGCGTAACGCGCACCCAGAACAAAGTTCATACCTTGCGGCTGATACCAGTTCAGGTTGAATGGACGGGCAAGTGGATCCATCGACGGCTTGGCGTTGGCCAAGTTACGTACGGCGAAATTAATACGCCAGTTTTTGAAGCCACGGTATTCCGTGCTGGCGTCAACCGTAACATAAGTCGCAACCGTACAAATACCCAGGTAGGTGTTGTTTGGGTTGCCGCAATCACGAATTGTGGCTTGACCCGCCGCCGAGTTGATTTCCGGGTTGCTATGTGACTTGAACGGCCCGACAAAGTTAACCACACCGGTGTTGGTCCAGCTCCCGGTTTCCCAAGTTGCGCGTACCTGACCACGCCATTCAGGCGCGTTGCGGAAGCCGCTGTAGCTCGTCAAGGGCTGGCCGGCTACACCTGATCCACGTTGATCTGTGTACATGGTGGCAATACCATTCAGGGTCAAACGACCATGCTGTCCAAGCGAGATCCGATGACGAATGTCAAAGTCAACACCTCTGACCCGGGTCTCACCGAGGTTTGCAAATGAAGTGCTGACAAACAAAATTGCGCCCGGATCATTTGGCACCTGGGTGCTGACGTTGGCCGGATCACGAACTACCCGGTTGGCGTACAGCGGGTTGGTAGAGCCCTCATTCAACAGAATTTCGTTTAACGACAGGAAGCTGATTTCGCTTTTACGGGCGATGTTGAAATAGTCAACACTGACATTGGTGTCGGTAGACACTTCCCAAACGATACCACCGGTATAGGTCTCAGCTTTTTCCGGTTGTACGCCAGGGAAGGCGACGATCAAACCTGGCAGGGACAGGCCACAACCAACCGTCATGCCAACCGCACGATTGCAACGGCGCGGATCGTCCACACCATTAAAGAAACCGGAGGTTGCCGAGCGGGTGATTTCGACCAGTGACGGTGCACGGAAACCGCGTGCAAAACTGCCGCGCACTTTCAGATTGGACATGGGTGCCCAAGAAGCCGCCAGTTTTGGTGTCATCGAACTACCGTAGTCAGAGTAACGGTCATATCGCACCGCCGCTTGAACTTCAACGTTCTTTAATACCGGCATAATCAATTCGCCAAAAACGGTTTGCACATTGCGTTCACCATTCACAGATGCGACGCCACGGCCAAAAATATTACCTTGCGTCTTTTGTGTGTCAGCAATAACAATACGGCTTTCCTTGCGGTACTCAACACCGGCTGCCATGCCAACCGCACCGTCGGCCATTTGTCCGACTTCACCGGAAATTTTGGCGTCCCAAACGGTGAATTTGGAGGTCGCTTCATCTTTTGCGTTATGGCGCAGAGAATTTGCCGTAATCGTGCCGGAGTTTGGCGCAGCCCAGTTGTAGAAGCCACCGGCTGGATTGGCGACCAAGGTCGGGTTGCCAACCGCGTTCGGCACCACTGTAAAGCCAAAGGCTTGCACCAAACGGTCGTAACGGATCGCATTGTGGTTAAACGAATCCTGTTCGTTGCGATTCATCAATAGGCCGGATTCAAAATCAAAACGACCCATTGTGGTTTTTACGCCAATAACTGCGCGTTTGGTTACGCTAATAACTTCGTTGTCCTGTGCGCCAACCGCGTCCAAACGGGCGCGTACGGAAGTCAAACGTGGAAATGGATTATTTGGATGACCAATGGCGAGTTGTGTAGGTGCCGGGTTCAAGCGACCGGTGCTTGGGTTAAATGTTGCGCCCGTGCCTTGTCCAACAGCTTGTGGAAAGCCATCGAAGAATGCGGAGTTTTTGACATAACTGGCTTCGCCGTACAGTTGGGTGGTCGCGGTTACATCGATGGTGCCGCGGGCGAATACACTGGTACGGTCCACTTTCGGAACGATCTGGCTGGGTGTAACGTTGTCATACAAACACTGTGTACCAGGAACACCAAGAAAGGTCTGTGAGCTGATCACGTTGGCTGCGGGACATCCTGCACCAGCCGATGGGCCTGTAGCGCCGGCTGCGTTGCTGATGTAGGTCAGGAACGGGCTAAATGCCGAATTTTGCACGCCGGTCAGGTACACGTCGCGGAATTGCTGGCGGTTCAGGAAGTCCTGAACATCAACAAAGCGAACTGGATCCTGTTTGTAGCCTTCAAAATTTGCAAAGAAGTTGTAACGGTCTTTGGCGAGGTCACCAAAACCAACCGATGCAACAGCCGATTTGGTTGTGTAGTGACCCTTGTTATTGCTGGTTGCGTTGGCGCCGACCTGACCGCCCTTGTAATCCTTACGCAGAATGATGTTAATCACACCGGCAATCGCTTCGGAACCATAAATGGCCGATGCGCCGTCTTTCAGAATTTCGATCCGTTCAATGACATCAACCGGGATGGAATTCAGGTTGACCACGCCGGACTGGCCGAAGTTTGGATCAGCCAAGCCGTAAGGCGCAATGCGGCGACCATTTAACAATACCAATGTGGCGGTGGATCCCAAGCCGCGCAACGATGCGGAGGCCGCACCAGCAGAGAAGCTGCCCGAACCGGTCATCTCGGTTAAGCCGCCGGCTGCGTTGATTGGCAATTCACGTAACAATTCGGTCACGGTTTGTTTGCCAGAACGACGAATTTCTTCCTGCGAAATAACTTGGATGGGGGACGCTGTTTCAGCATCTACCCGTTTGATGTTCGAGCCGGTCACTTCTATTTTCTCGACCTTTGCTGGCGCCTGTTGCGCCTGGGCCAAGCCTACGGTCGCGACACCAATTGCCGCTAACGCAGCAACTAATGCGCGTTGCTTGAAGTTGTTCATGTAAGACCTTTCTAATGTGACGTTGATAAGAAACGAAATGCGAAGCTTGAAATGAAAATTTGAGTTTGTAGACGTGAAGACGATAACTTGCAAATTTTATCGGTTTGACGCAAGTCGCATAAGGTAAAGTGGCGGGGTGTGTCGTTTTTACAACATCACAGCTATGGGCGGTTTGGGCGTCCGGTTTTAGTAATTTAGCGCGGGATTTTATTGAAATTCCCGCCAAATTAGGACACTTTGCAAGGGTAGTGCTATAATTTCACGAAATGGGCACTCGCCCATTTTTCGTTTTCGATTTGCGCGCCGATACAGGTTGGTCCTGTGTTGTGGTTGTGCAAAAGCGTTATTTTCATAGCGCGCTCGTGGTGCTTCGGTCAAACCGTGGTCCAACTCTAGTGTCTCGAGCGAGCGCTGGGGTAGAGGATTGGGTTGGCGAATTTAGAAACCACTGTTGGCATTGCTGTTTCTTCACTTGGGCTGGAGCTCGTCGAAATCGAGCGGGCGGCAAACGGGCTGCTGCGTGTTTATATTGACCGACCAAGTGGTGGTGGTTCTGTAACCGTCGAAGATTGCTCGACAGTTAGTAATCACTTGTCTCATTTGTTTACGGTTGAGAACGTGGATTACGAGCGGTTGGAGGTTTCGTCGCCCGGTTTGGATCGTGTGTTAAAAACAGCCGCAGACTTTGTCCGTTTTCAGGGGCAACCAATCAGGGTGCGGCTCAATACCGCAGTCGATGGGCGTAAACGTTTTGTGGCGGTGATGCAATCAATCAACGCCAATAAGATTTTGTTTGAAATGATCGACGAGGATGGGCTTGCGGCTGGCATTCGTTCTGGGGCTGCGGTTCAGAAAAAACGTGATAACGCCAAGTCAAAATCGCCAGTAATACCTGCCGCTGAGGGACGAATGATCACGGTTGAGTTGGGACAAATTGAAAAGGCGCGGTTAATTCCGCAGCTGTAACAAAAAAATTTAGCTTTGAATAATTGAGTGAATTGGGTGGTGCGAAGGATTGATATTTGCGCCTCTTCGGGAATCCGGTGGAGATTAAAAAATGAGTCGTGAAATTTTGTTGCTGGTGGATGCTTTGGCGCGCGAAAAAAGTGTGCCTCGCGAAACTGTGTTTATTGCGTTGGAAATGGCGCTCGCGTCGGCGACCAAGCGAAAATTTGCCGATAAAATTCTTCAGGAAGAGGGCGACGTTCGCGTCGAGATTGATCGAATGACTGGTGAATATGCCGCCTTTCGGCGCTGGACTGTAGTGTTGGATGAAGAACACGAAGAGCCGGCGCGTCAAATTGCCATCACCGACGCACCAGAGCGTGGTGAAAACCTGCAATTGGGCGATATTGTTGAAGAGCCGCTTGAGGCGGTTGAATTTGGCCGCATTGGCGCGCAAACGGCGAAACAGGTCATCCTGCAAAAAATTCGCGACGCCGAGCGCGAACAGATCCTCCAAGACTTTTTGGCGCGCGACGAGCAATTGGTCACGGGCACCATTAAACGGGTCGAACGCGGCAATGTGATTGTCGAGTCCGGCCGAATTGAAGCGATCCTGCCGAAATCAGAACTGATTCCAAAAGAAAATTTGCGTGTCGGTGATCGTGTCCGTGCGCATTTGCTCAAAATTGACCGCAATTTGCGTGGCCCACAACTGGTGTTGTCGCGGATTTCTCCGGATTTTATCCGCGTGCTGTTTGAGTTGGAAGTTCCGGAAATCGAGGAAGGGTTGCTGGAAATTAAATCCGCCGCCAGAGATCCGGGAATGCGCGCCAAAATTGCCGTGAAGTCCAATGATCCGCGGGTTGACCCGATCGGCACTTGTGTTGGTATGCGTGGCTCACGGGTGCAGGCCGTTACCGGTGAATTGGCCGGTGAGCGTGTCGATATTATTTTGTGGTCGGCCGATCCGGCACAGTTTGTTATTAACGCCTTGGCACCGGCTGAAGTCTCGTCGATTATTGTTGATGAGGAAAAACATTCAATGGATGTGGTGGTTGATGAAGAACAACTCGCCCAAGCGATTGGGCGCGGCGGACAAAACGTTCGTTTGGCATCCGAGCTGACGGGTTGGCAGCTGAATATCATGACCGAAGAAACCGCCAACGAACGGCGTTCAACTGAGCAACAGTCGATTCAGCAGTTGTTCATTGAGAAGCTTGATGTGGACGAGGAAGTCGCGCAGATTTTGATTGCCGAAGGATTCAGCAATCTTGAAGAGGTTGCATATGTTCCGCTCAATGAGATGCTTGAAATCGAGTCTTTTGACGAAGATACGGTAAATGAGCTACGCCGTCGTGCGCGCGATGCAATTGTCACCGCCGCCATCAAGTCTGAAGAGACCATGGAAACCGGCGCGGATGATTTGCTCGACATGGAAGGCATGGATGCGGAAACTGCGCATACCTTGGCGACCAATGGTGTACAAACAATGGAAGATTTGGCGGATCTGGCGATTGATGAGTTGACGGAAATGACCGGCATGGACGCCGAGCGTGCCAAGACTCTCATCATGACTGCACGAGCGCCGTGGTTTGCAGCTGAAAACTCGGATCAGGCCGAAACCGCCTAATTGATTCGAAATGAAGCTGAAGCAAAATGGACCAATTGACTGCGGATAAAATCCGTTCAGCCTGTTTGGTTGGAATCGCAATAAAACGTATCGTAAAGACAAGGTAACGCATGGCTCAGACCACCGTTGAACAATTCGCCAAAGAACTTAAGCTCACCCCTGATCTGCTTATCGAGCAGCTCAAGTCGTCGGGCGTGGTGAAAGCCGACTCAGGAGACACGTTGACTGAGGATGACAAAGCACGCCTGTTGGTATTTTTGCAGGAGTCACACGGCCATAAAGATGAAAAAAAGAAAATCACCCTGATGCGTAAACAAACGTCAGAAATCAAGAAGTCTGACGCAACTGGCAAGGCGCGAACCATTCAGGTTGAAGTCCGCAAAAAACGCACATTTCTTAAAGTTGAGGCAGTGGTCGAGCCGATTGTTGAAGCCCCGGTAGAGCCGGTGCAGCCAATTATTGATGATGAAGAAATGGCCAAACGTCGCGCGGAAGAAGACCGCCAGACGGCATTGCTGGCCAAACAAGCCGAGCAAAAGGCGAAAGCGCCACCAAAACGCCGCACCAAAAAAGAAATGGAAGCCGACGCCGCTGTCGCAGCTGAAGAGGCGGCGCAGGCCGCCGCCGACGTCAAGGTGGCGGTTGATCCTGTGCCAAAGCCGGATACGAAGACCAAGCCGGGCGTGCTGGGTGCGCCCAGTGCGCAGGCGTTGGCCAACAAACCACCGCCTGCCAGTCGTGTGGCAGCGGCAACACCTGACGCCGGCACAGGCCCGCGTATTGGTGAACGGGTTGTTCTGAAAAAAGATCCCCCCCCTGTGGCGACCTCACCGGCGGGCACTTTGCACCGTCCAGTCATCAAAGATGCGGACGGACAGGTCAAAACAGATAAAAAAACTGCCAAAAAGCCGGTTAAGACTACGTCAACATGGAGTGACGACGCCAATAAACGCCGTGGTATTAAAACTCGTGGCGACGCCAGTGGCGGCCGCGAAGGTTGGCGGGGTCGTCGCGCAAAGGCGCATCACGATGATGCAGGTGCAGAAACCAATTTCCAAGCACCAACCGAAGCCATTATTTATGAAGTGATGGTTCCGGAAACCATTACCATTGGTGAGTTGGCACAAAAAATGGCGGTGAAAGCCGCTGAAGTGATCAAGATCATGATGAAAATGGGCACGATGGCCACCATTAATCAAGTCATTGACCAGGAGACGGCAATATTGCTGGTTGAAGAATTGGGTCATACCGCCATTGCCGCTAAAGCCGATGATCCCGAGGCCTATTTGGAAGAAGCGATTACACATAGCCCGGAAGATATGGTCACTCGTCCGCCGGTGGTCACCATCATGGGACACGTCGATCACGGTAAAACGTCGTTGCTCGACAAAATTCGCAGTGCGCGGGTGGCGTCGGGTGAAGCCGGTGGTATTACCCAGCATATTGGCGCGTATCACGTCGAAACGCCAAAGGGCGTGATTACCTTTCTTGACACGCCCGGTCACGAAGCCTTTACGGCGATGCGTGCACGTGGTTCACAAATTACCGACATCGTGATTTTGGTGGTCGCCGCCGACGATGGTGTGATGCCACAGACCAAAGAAGCGATTGCCCATGCAAAAGCGGCCAACGTGCCGATGATTGTGGCGGTGAACAAGATCGACAAACCGGAAGCAAATTTAGAGCGCGTCAGACAGGATCTGGTTGCCAATGATGTGTTGCCTGAAGAATACGGTGGCGACGTGATGTTTGTTCCCGTATCGGCAAAGACCGGTGTGGGCCTCGACAATTTGCTCGACGCAATCCTGCTGGTGGCAGAAGTCGCCGAGTTAAAGGCCGTTCGCAATGCACCTGCCAAAGGTGTTGTGATTGAGGCGCGACTGGATAAAGGCCGTGGCCCTGTGGCGACCGTGTTGGTGCAATCCGGCACGCTGAAAAAAGGCGATATGTTGCTCGCCGGCGGTGTATTTGGCCGTGTGCGGGCATTGATTGACGAGGATGGCAAGAGTGTTGATGAAGCCGGCCCGTCGATCCCGGTCGAGGTGCAGGGCTTAACTGATGTGCCGGGTGCCGGTGAAGATATGATGGTGCTGAACGACGAGCGTAAAGCGCGTGAAATTGCCCAGTTCCGTCAGGGCAAATACCGCGATGTGAAACTGGCCAAACAATATTCGGCAAAACTTGAAAATGCATTTGAGCAAATGGGTGAGGGCGCCACCAAGTCTCTGGCCATTATTATCAAGGCCGACGTGCAGGGCTCATACGAAGGTTTGACACACGCATTGGCAAAACTATCCACCCCTGAAGTACGTGTCAACGTGGTGCATTCAGGCGTGGGTGCGATTACCGAATCCGATGTCAATCTGGCCATTGCTTCCAAGGCAGTAGTGATCGGCTTTAACGTTCGTGCCGATGCCGGTGCGCGCAAACTGACTGAGAATGCCGGCGTGCAGGTCCGTTATTACAATATTATTTACGAAGCAGTTGATGACGTGAAAGCCGCCTTGGGCGGGCTGTTGTCGCCGGAAATCAAAGAGTCGGTGCTGGGCATGGTCGAGATTCGCAGCGTCTTCAAGATTTCAAAAATCGGTTCTGTGGCCGGATGTTTTGTGCTCGATGGCGTGATCAAGCGTACTTCATCGGTTCGTTTGTTACGGGACGGCGTGGTGATTTTCACCGGTGAACTTGATTCACTGAAACGCTTCAAGGATGACGTTAAGGAAGTCAAATCTGGATTCGAGTGTGGACTCTCGCTCAAGAACTACCACGACATCAAAGAAGGTGACCAGCTCGAAGCCTACGAAACCACCGAAGTGGCACGGACCCTCGAATAACACGAAAAAACAGGAGTTATTTTGGCCGAAGCACGCAACCGTAAAATTGCCGATCAAATTCAGCGCGAATTATCAGAGATGATTCGTCTGGAGTTGCGCGACCCGCGTGTGACCATGGTGACACTGACCGATGTTGAGGTGGCGCGTGATGTTTCACACGCCAAGATATTTTTCACACACATGGGTAGCGAAGAGCAGGTTCAGTCGTGCAAAAACGGACTAAACAGTGCTGCCGGTTTTTTGCGCATGCAGCTTGCCAAACGCCTGACCATTCGGGTGGTGCCCGCGTTGCATTTTGAGATTGACGAGTCGATTGAGCGTGGCGCGCATCTGTCCAAACTGATTAACGATGCCGTCGCCGAGGATGCCAAACATCCCCACGATGGCGGGTAGGGCTGCGCTGACGGCAGGCTCTAACCATACTTCGTGGCATTGATTTTTAAACCGCCGATGAACGCCGATGTTCGCCAATAAAGTCCCTCTGAAAATTGTCATTCCGAACGGCTTTTCCGTGAGGAATCCCATCCGGGCGCATCGGAACCTGACACCATGACAAAACCGCCCGGGCCGATGCCGCGGATCATCCGCCGTCATGTGGATGGCGTATTGCTGTTGGATAAACCGGTCGGATTGTCATCGACGCAGGCCATGGCCGCTGCCAAGCGCCTGTTTCGCGCCGAAAAAGCCGGGCACACCGGCACCCTGGATCCGTTTGCAACCGGTCTTTTACCGATATGTTTTGGCGAGGCCACAAAATTCTCCCGTTTTTTGCTGGATGCCGAAAAATCCTATCGCGCAACAATAAAGTTGGGCGAGGTGAGCCGTACTGGCGACACCGAAGGGGAAATCATATTGCGGAGAGACGTGGCGGTGACGCCGGCAATGATTGACGCCGCCTTGCGCAAATTTGTTGGCCCACAATTGCAAACACCACCGATGTATTCCGCACTGAAACAAAACGGGGTGCCACTTTATAAACTCGCCCGCCAGGGTTTGGAAGTGCCGCGCGAGCCGCGCCACATAACCATCTTGAGTATTTCCTTGGTTGCAATCAATGGGCCGGAATTGATCATCGACACCCGTGTCAGCAAAGGCACCTACATTCGTGTGTTGGCGGAAAATATCGGCGACGCACTTGGTTGTGGTGCCCACTTGACCGCACTGCGACGAACCGCAACGGGTGGGTTTGACATTGCACAAGCGGTCAGTCT
>JAYTBF010000306.1:0-3145 GCA_043737175.1 Burkholderiales bacterium | reverse complement strand
AAATACCGGCGCTTCGTCATCCTCGCCATGGCAACGGGTGCATTTGGCGTCGCCGTTCAACACCAGATCTTTTATTGCCGAGGCCAGCTTGGGCGCATCTGCGGCGTGTGTAACCGGCAGGAAAAGCACCATCCCGGCGACCAATAGAAAACCAGCGATCCAATGGTGAGCGGTGTGTTGTATGGGTTTCGAATTCATTCGATTTCCTTTATCTAGACGCTTACCTGGGGCCGGAGGGAACGATGTTTAGTCGGCGTGTTTCAACGACTGAGAATCCATGCCACTAAGTTTTTGATATCGGCATCATTCTTGGTTTTGGGGCCTTCGTGCGTTTCTTCTTTGCCGTCAATTTTCACCTTCGGGTTGGTCGTCAGATGGGTGAACAATTTTTGTGCCGCATCCGGTTTTCCCTTGTACTTGGCTGCGGTTTCCTTGTACGACGGGCCGTCCTTGGCCTTGTCAACGGTATGGCAGGTGGTGCACTTGCTCTTTTTGGCGAGTGATTCAGCGGCGGCCGCGTCGACCGTCTGTGCAAATACCGATCCACCCGGTATGGCAAGCAGACAAACGGTCGCGACAGCGAAAATAACGGGCAAAAATTGACGGGGCAGATTAATTGTTTTCATTATTGGTTTCCCATTGTCTGAGTGGCCATGCGTGTTGCACACGGATGGCCTAGTTAGTTGCACCAGCAAAGACTACGCGGGCACACCTCACCGTTCTTTGACAAATATCAAACAAACGTGAAAGACCGACCGTTTTAGCGATTGACGATGATTTGGCGTGTTAGTCGTTTGATAAATGTCAAACACCTGACCGAGCAATGGCGCACCATCCAATCAAATTGACGCGAACTGATTTTCGCCAACCGATTCGTCAACACAAAATGGAGCACCATCATGCACAGCCACGCAGCCGAACACATTCATACGCTGGCTGGATGCAGCCTGTTTAAGGGTCTCAGTGCGACCACCCTTACCCGCCTCACGGTCGGCATCACCACCTCAAATTTCAAGCGCGGCAGCGTGGTGCTGGGCCGTGGCAGTATTGCCACAGGAATATTTGTAGTGGCCGCCGGCCAATTAAAGCTATCGATTGACACCGTTCAGGGTAACGAACACGTGGTCGAATTAATCCAAGAGGGAGAATGTTTTGGTGAGGCGGCGGTGCTCGCCGGGCGCACACACTTGTTGTCTGCTGTGGCACTGACCGACTGTACGCTGGTGCACGTGACCCGCGGGGCGCTGTTGAGCGAATTGGAACTGAACCATCAATTGGCGCAGCGCCTGATCAGCAATCTCAGCGACCGTCTATATCGGCGTACCAGCGACCTGGAAAACATCCTGCTGCGCAAAGCACTGGGGCGGGTTGCCCGTTTTCTGTTGGATGAACTGGTGCGCGACGGTCGCAAAAGTCAATTGGCCGATGGCCGGATCGAACTTCCCTCCCGCAAGGGCCTGATTGCATCACGCCTCAATATGACGCAGGAACACTTTTCCAGAACCTTACGATCCCTGAGTGCCAGCGGCAAAATTGAGGTCAGCGGCGCAACCATAGATGTGCTCAATATGGACGGGCTGCGCCAGATCGCAGCCTAGGTTTCCAAGGTCATATTCTTGATGTTTTCCTAAATCGCGACAGCGATTTAGGAACTAAACGCTCCCCTCCCCCGCCTGCGGCGGGGGAGGGATTGGCGGTGGGGGTGGGGGTCGAGCGTTTGTGATGTCATCATTTATGAAACGCTCAGTAAAAGAAAAGACCAATGAACACGGCCTTCTTCAGTTAAAATCTCCTGAAAATGCCCGCCCAATATAGAGTTTAAAAATCAAAGTGATTGTTTAAGCTGCTCCAGAATCGCCGGATTTTCAAGGGTGGAAATATCCTGGGTGATATTTTCACCCTTGGCAACCGAACGCAACAATCGTCGCATGATTTTGCCACTGCGCGTTTTGGGCAGATTGTCGCCAAAGCGAATGTCTTTGGGTTTGGCGATCGGCCCGATCTCCTTAGCCACCCAATCCCGCAACTCTTTGGCGATGCGCAGCGCCTCGTCGCCTTCCGGTCGTTTCCCCTTCAAGACCACAAACGCACAAATCGCCTCACCAGTCATGGGGTCGGGGCGCCCCACCACTGCCGCTTCGGCAACCAATTTCGAATTTGAAACCAAGGCGGATTCAATTTCCATGGTGCCCAAACGATGACCGGACACGTTAAGCACATCGTCAATGCGTCCCATGATGGTGAAATAACCATGCTCAATATCACGTACCGCGCCATCACCGGCCAAATAGAGTTGGCCGCCCAACTCGGCGGGGAAATAAGTGGTTCTAAACCGTTCTGGGTCTTTCCAAATCGTACGCACCATCGCTGGCCACGGCCGCTTCACAACCAGAATGCCACCCTGTCCGTTGGGCAAATCATTGCCGGTTTCATCGACAATCGCAGCCTGAATTCCCGGCAGCGGCAAGGTGCAGGAACCAGGCTTGAGTGGCGTGACGCCAGGCAGCGGCGTGATCATATGCCCACCGGTTTCGGTTTGCCAAAACGTATCGACAATCGGGCAGCGACTGCCTCCAATATTTTCGTAATACCACATCCACGCCTCAGGGTTAATTGGTTCACCGACTGAGCCGAGGATGCGCAGAGACTTTAAATCATAGTTGCGTGGATGCGACTTTGGATCAACCTCACCAGCCTTGATGAGCGAACGGATCGCCGTGGGTGCGGTATAAAAGATCGTCACCTGGTGTTTTTGAATCATGTCCCAAAATCGGCCAGCGGTGGGATAGGTGGGCACACCTTCAAAAATGAGTTGTGATGCGCCGGCGGCAAGCGGGCCGTACGCCACATAGGTGTGGCCGGTCACCCAGCCAATATCTGCGGTGCACCAAAATAAATCAGAGGACTTGACGTCGAAGGTCCACTGCATGGTCAACGACGCCCACAGCAAATAACCACCGGTTGAATGCTGAATGCCCTTTGGTTTACCGGTCGAGCCGGAGGTGTACAAGATGAACAACGGGTGTTCGGCATTCACCCAGGTCGGCTCACATTGATCTGACTGAACAGACTCCAAATCATGCCACCATTCATCGCGCCCGGCCAACATACTGACCGGATTGCCGGTACGCCGATAAACAATGCA
>JAYTBF010000305.1:0-3152 GCA_043737175.1 Burkholderiales bacterium | reverse complement strand
CCATCAGCGAAGCCTGAAATTACTCAATAATGAAAAGCGGTTGGCCGTATTCGACTGGCTGTCCGTTCTCCACCAAAATTGCTTTAACCACACCCGCTGCGTCTGACTCAATCTCATTCAAAAGCTTCATCGCCTCGATAATGCATAACGTCTGGCCCTTGGTGACGGTCTGCCCCACTTCAACAAACGACGGCGTCCCCGGCGAGGGACAGCGATAAAAAGTGCCGACCATGGGCGATTTTAATGTATGCCCGCTTGGCTCCGTTGGGCCAAGTGCGGTTGCAGTGGCTGAGCCCGTCGGGTCGCCAGGCAGAACGAATGTCGAGGCTGGCATTGGCGCCGGCACATAAGTGCCCGGTGCTGCATGCCGACTGATACGTACTCGCTCCTCGCCCTCAGTGATTTCGAGTTCCGAAATGCCTGATTGCTGTACCAAATCAATCAGCGTTTTAATTTTTCTCAAATCCATTTGTCGATCCCCTAATGACCGCAATCGTTTGCGGTCTGCCCTTCTATTCCAACGACCCTCGTTGCCCGCAAGAGCTGTTAACGCAATACCAAATTAGGTGCGTGCGGCGTTTTGTTGTTACACATGAGAGGAAGTTTGCCTCAAAATGGCGGAAATTGTCGAGTTTTTCGCCGAAGATAAGGAAAACCATGAGTTGGATTTTCGCTACAGGTGTTGTTTTTCAGTCAACCAATGATCGTCAATACCTACACGCTGGTCGTTGCAAATCCTCCAGGCTGTGCCGACGAATTAATACAAACTACACCGACAAAGGATGGTATTTAATGACATTAACGAGCATTTGGCAGATTTTTTGAGATTATATTAGATAATTCCATCTCCGAAACGGTCCCCAACTTGTTATATATGATGTCACCGCCTGGTTGAAACATTACGGTATGGGGCAATAACCCCAGACGATTGCCGAGACGTTTGGAGAATTCAATCGCGCCACCCTCATCAATTAGTAGCGGATAGTTGATATTCGCGCTTTTCGCGAAGTTAGCAACATTTGCCGACGAATCCGCGGCAATTCCGATAAATTGCACGCCACTTTCCCCAAATTGCGTTTGAAGCTTTTCCAGAATTGGCATTTCTACCTTACAAGGGCCGCACCAGGTTGCCCAAAAATTCACAATAAGAAGTTTGCGATCCCATTGCCCCAAGGTTTGGCGTTTCCCTTGCAAGTCAATGAATTTTGCGCTGTACACCGCGCCGGAACTAACCGCGACCTCGTGAAGTGCTGTAGGCGATTTTCCGCTCGGCTTTACCGTATCGGTGTTGGCATGATCAAACCAAAGTGCGATTGCCGCGAATGCAGTCAATATGCAACCGGCCGCAATCAGTAGGCGTCTAGGCATGAAAGTGTGGTTTCAAGTTACCGCTAGGGCTTATTTGTTTTTCGCAGCGCGTCGCTGAACGACTGCGGTGCGCTAACCGACCCTGATTGCGACTGCTCCAGCAATCTGCCCTCGTTGGACGTGTCATCAGGCACCACAATATCTAAACTGGCAGGCCGAAGCGTGAGGGTTTGATGCATCGGAGGGTAGCAGACACCCGCATCCGCACAACCTTGCGAAGTCACCTTTATTAACAACGATTGCTTATCTGTCGAGGCAGCGCTATTACCCAGCCTTGCAATTGGCAGCAGTATGCGCACGCTTTCTCGATAAATTTCCACACGACCAAAAGTGGGGTCCAGTTTCATTTTGCCTTTTGAAAATGCTGCTTTGCCCAGTTTCGCTGACGTCGCGGGTACGATAGCAAATTTGAATCTCGGCCGATACATGTAGTAACCATCGGCGATTTTGTAGCGTAGCTCGACGGTTTTTAAGTCCTTGCGCTGCGCAGAAAGTTGAAAGGCGCGTTCCGGTTCAAGCAAATTGGGTTCGACACTTGCAAAAGCAACACTTAGGCCGACTTGGGCCATCAGCACACCGGCAATTATCAATGTTCGCAGCGCGCCGCCCAAACGCGGCAATGTCGCTTTTTTACTTGGCTTCAAATTAGATCCGATCGAAATCAGCAGGTAGAATTTGGAAAACCGGGAACGCCAGCACTTGAACGTAAATAATTTTGGCGCCTCAAAGTGGTGATATCGCTGTTGTGGCAATGACGCAGCGATCTTTACACCACGATTCTGGTCGGGTAATGTGGTAACTGCGTCAAGTGCCCCAACCTAAGTAGACACTCTGGAAGGCAATTAGTTGACGAAATTTAATGAAAGCAAGGAATCGGCAATGCGACTCTTGATCCTCGGCATTCTAATGGGTTTCCCGTTACTCGAAGGTGCAGTGCTATATGCGCTTGGTCAGGGTCACGGTGGCTGGGTTGTCGCTTGGCTGCTATTCTCGGCTATTGCTGGCATTGTTTTGATCAAGCAGGCGCGATTTTCCCTGGTCACACGTTTGGCGAGTGAATTGTCACGGGGCCAATTTTCCCTCTCGGCAGTAATCGATAGTTTTCGCACCGTTGTGGCGGGCTTGTTGCTGATTTTCCCCGGCGTTATTTCCGACGTCTTGGCATTGGTACTGTTGTTGTTGCCCATCCGTGAGCCGGCATTTCAATACGCCCATGCACGCGCCGACCGCGCTACTTCGCCGGTCCGAAGCGCCGACCGTGGCGGAGTGATCGAAGGCGAGTTTCGTCGCGAACGTTAATCGGGCAAGGTTTGAATTGTCGGCTTCACAGCAGACAGCATGCTTGCCAACGTTGGGTATTTCAGCACCAGTTTTAATTCGCGCTTGATCCGCGCGTTGCCTATCCGTCTTGATTCACGCATGAAACTGAGCAGCATCGGGGTGATTCGTGCCTCGGCATCTGCACGACTTATGCGCGGCGGGCGCTTCACGTCAAATGCATCTGCCACTTGATCGAAATAGTCCCCCATCCGCAATTGGCTATCGTCCACGACATTAAAAACCCGAAATTGCTTTGGCCACCGTTGCCGCATCGCGGTGATGGCGGCGGTGGCGAGATCGTCGGCATGAATGTGGTTAGTGAATACGTCATCGTCTCGCAGGAGCACTGGCGTTTGCCGCCGCAGGCGATCAATCGGCAACCGGCCGCGTGCATAAATGCCAGGTGCGCGAAGGACGGTGATCGCAACGCCATGCAATCGTCCCCACTTCCGCAAGCGGCACTC
>JAYTBF010000304.1:0-7720 GCA_043737175.1 Burkholderiales bacterium | reverse complement strand
ATCACTCACCGATCCGGCCAACACGCGGGTGATTGAGCAAAGTTTTGAATTCGACTTAACCAACACCCGCAAACTACTGGAAAAGTATTTGGACCGCGAAGTGACCGTTGAACAAATGCGCGGCATGGCTGTGGAGTCGGTGACCGGTACGCTGTTGTCGTCCAAGGAAGGCATTGTCATTCGCAGTGCGGATGGCAGCATTCGCACCTTGACCAATTACGCCGGCATGCGGCTGGCCTCATTGCCCGGCGGCCTCATCAGCAAACCGACGCTAGTGTGGGATATTGCCGCCGAGCGGGCCGGTACACACAAGGCGCGTTTCAGCTACCAAACCCAGGGCATCACCTGGTGGACCGATTACAACCTGACACTGAACGAAGACAACGACCGTTGCAAACTGGATGTTGGCGCGTGGGTGACGATCGTCAATCAATCCGGCGCAAGTTTTGATGACGCCAAATTAAAACTGGTGGCGGGAGATGTGCAACGCGCCCAGCCAAAACCGGCGGCGAGTGATCAGGTGTATGCCATGGCGGAACGCAGGACAAAGTCAGAAGTCGCCGGTTTTCAGGAAAAATCATTTTTTGAATATCACCTGTATACCCTGGGTCGCCCGACTTCTTTGCCCAACAACAGTACCAAACAAATCGAACTTTTCCCCACCGCCTATGGCGCGGCGTGTGAAAAAACACTGGTCTACGACGGCCAGGCCGGTTGGTTTACCGGCTACTACGGCAGCCCGATGATGGATCGCAACTTCGGCAACCAATCGAGTAAAAAAATCGATGTGTATTTGCGTTTTAAAAATCGCGAGGACAATAAGTTGGGCATCCCGTTGCCCGCCGGAAAAATTCGTGTCGCCAAACTCGACAGTGCCGATCAGTCTCTTGAATTTATCGGCGAGGATTTGATCGACCACACCCCGCGCAATGAAACCATCCAAATCAAACTCGGCAGCGCCTTTGATGTGGTCGGTGAACGCCGGCAGGTGGACTATCGCATCGACAGCAAAGCCCAATGGATCGAAGAAGACATTGAAATCAAGATTCGCAATCAGAAGACCACGTCCGCGACCGTGATCGTCAAAGAAAACCTGTATCGGTGGAGCAATTGGGTCATCAAATCCAAAAATACTGACTTTGAAAAATTCGATGCCCGCACCATTCACTTCCCGCTCAAAATCGCCAAAGGCGCAGAGGCGGTGGTGCGTTACACGGTGCGTTACACCTGGTAAAGTAAACTCGTTTATCCGCGAGGCGTTTCAGCCATTTCCATCCTGAACGCCGCGCGGGTGTTGCACATTCGTTTTAATTGCCTGCACTACCAGCTTGATGACGTCGTCGGAATTCAACAATCCCACATGCCCGACGCCCTGCACCGCGATGTTCTCGGCCCAGTCGAGGCGCGATGACTCCGGCGGATAAACCAAATCGTCGTTGAGTGTGTAAATCGAGATCGTTGGCGGCATGGCCTGACCGACGGCCTGTTCGGTTACCGCGAGTGCCGTCAGCCATGGCCCATTCCAGCGCATTTGCCGGCTGCTGGTGCCAATCCCTAAGGCACCAAGCCGGGTGCCGTGATGCGGCGTGCCGAGTGTCACCAGTCGCAGAATGCGTCCCACACCATGTTTGGCCATATAAGCCCGCGCCACCAGGCCGCCCATGCTGTGGCAAACCAAATGCAATTGTGATTGCCCGGTGTCCTGACAAATGAACTCAATCCTGGCGTGCAGCTGTTCGGCGAGCACATCAATCGACGAAAACGGCGACTCAAACGTCAACGTGTAAATCGGCCCGACATAGATCTTGCCTTGCGCCACCGCCGCCAGCATCCGTTGCCGAAACTGCGCCCACATGCCGCGGTTGGATAAATAACCGTGCACCAACAACATCGGCAACACGGCGTGGGGCTTCCCGCCTTGCGCGACAACCAACGCCGGCTCGTCCGGCATCACCCATTGCTCAAACGGTTGCGCGACATTAAAACTGGTGAGTCGGGCGACAAACTCGCCCCACAACGCGCGCAGGGCGCCGGCGTCACGTCGTCCATCGCGGATACGCAATAGCGCCGTCGCCAGATAACTGGTGAAGGCGTGTGACCAGCGCCATGCGAGCGCGATTGCCAGCAGCTTCAGAACAATCCAACCGGTTTGCCAGCCATCGCGAAACAGCACCATCGCAAGCGCAACATAGGCCGCGGACTCCGCAATGAGTAAAAAAACCAGCCAACGCCGCAGCATTTAGCCTCCCAGCCATTTCAATAGCCACAAACAAATCATACCGGCCGCCAACGTCGCAAAAATGCTTTTGGTGCGCCACGCGACCAACCCCGCGACCAGTGCGGCAATGATGCGAAACAAATTCACCAGCTCGCCGGTTGCCAGTTCACGAAACATCACGTCTGGCAAAATGAGCGCCGGTAACACGGCGGCGGCGACAAATTTTAGTGCGCGCGTCAGCCAGGTCGGCACCGCCGTGTCGGGCGGCAACACCATAAACGATGCCCGCACCGCGAGCGTCACCGCACCGGCCGCCACAATGGTCACCACGCTGACCCAATCGGTTGCGATACTCATGATTGATCACCGCTGGTTGAATCGTTATTTGCCAGCAATTGCGCCTCGCGGCGAATATCCAGCCAGCAGCCGACGGCCACACCCACCACGGCGGCCACAATCAAACCCAATTTCATCGGCATGGCCACGGTAAAAAATGCCGCCAACGCGGCCACGCCACCAGTCCACCAGTGTGCGCGGGAAATAAACGCCGGGAAAACCAGCGCCATAAATACCAACGGAATCGCGAAATCGAGTGACCACGCTTTCGGCAACAGGGTGCCGGCAAAAATGCCAATGGCGACCATCACCTGCCAAGCCGTCCAGGTGACGATGGCCGTGGCCGAATAATATGCCGTGATGATTTCCTGGGGATCATCGGACCGGTAGCGGGTGGTCAGCAAGGCAAACAAATGGTCGGTTAACGCATACGCGAGCAGCCATTTTTTGGCGGTGGATTCGCCGCGAAAATACGGTGCCAGTGCCGCCGAATACATCATGAAGCGCAAATTCACCACCACCACCGTCACCACCACAATCAACATCGGCGCACTTTGAGCCATCAATGCGATCGCCGCCAACTGGGATGCCCCGGCGAAAACAATCACCGACATGGCCAGTGCCAGCCACGGATCCAAGCCAGCGGCGGTGGAGGCCGCACCAACAATCAGTCCGAACGGCATCAAACCGAAGGCTGACGGCACGGCGTCTTTAATGCCGCGACGCCAAGCTTGTTGCTCAGTTTGCTGTTGGGATGGGCTGAATGACACGATGGTCAGGGGCAGACGTCTGAAAGTGAAAAGCCGGGATGGAATCGACATTTTAACGGTCGTGTCCTGTCATTCCCAGTATCGAGTGTTTTTCAATCATTTGTGTTGCGGTGGCAGGTCGAAAACCCGTCAATCCCGTGCGAGAATGCCGCTTGCACTAACCGTATGACTTGAATCATTTCCGCATCCCATCATCGTGTTCGCTCCTCTTTCCCCGCCAATCCGAAAGCCCGCATGATTCTTTACGCCACGACCGTTTTTGTCTCCGCCTTTTTGTTGTTCTTGGTGCAACCGGTTATTGCCAAACAAATTCTGCCCTGGTTCGGCGGCACTGCGGCCGTTTGGACGACCTGTCTGGTATTTTTTCAGAGCGCATTATTGCTCGGCTACTTTTATACCGATTGGACCACGCGAAAGTTCCGGCCCAAAACCCAGGCCATTGTCCATGTGGTATTGATTCTGATTGCGCTCACATTGCTACCCATCATTCCCGGTAGCGATTGGAAGCCGGAAGGCAACGAAGAACCGACACTGCGCATTATTTTGTTGCTCACCGTGACCATCGGTCTGCCGTATTTCTTGTTGTCGACGACCAGTCCACTGATCCAGGCGTGGTTCGCGCGCAGTTTTCCTGGACAAAGTCCGTACCGCCTGTTTGCCTTGTCCAATTTGGCGTCGATGATTGCCTTACTCGGTTATCCGTTTTTGTTTGAGCCAAACATTGCCACGCACAATCAAGCCATTGGCTGGTCGGTTGGTTTTGGTACTTTTGCGGTGCTGATCATCGGTGCCGCCTGGTATGCGCTGAAAACCCAACAGGAAGTCGCGCCGATCGCCCAGGCCTTCGATGCCGGCGCCGTGGTGCCGACCCGCGCGCAAAAAATCACCTGGATTTTGTTGTCCGGGCTGGGTTCGGTTTTGTTATTGGCGATCTCGAATCACCTCACGCAAAACATCGCCTCCATTCCATTGCTGTGGGTGGTGCCGCTGGCGTTGTATTTGCTGACCTTTATTCTCACCTTTGACGTGCGTGAAGGCCACTCACCGTGGTATCAACGCACGCTCGTCATTCCGATGCTGGCGGCGGCACTCATCGCCATGGGCTGGACACTTGCCGATACCTCGCTGCATTTCGAATTGAAATGGCAAATTGGTATTTTTTCCTTTGGCCTGTTTATCGCCTGTATGTTTTGCCACGGCGAATTGGTCGAACGTAAACCCCACCCCAAATACTTGACACAGTTTTATTTGATGATTTCGATTGGTGGCGCCTGTGGCGCGGCGCTGGTCGGCATTATTGCGCCGCTGACGTTGCCCGCGTATTTTGAAATGGAATTTGCGCTGGCGGCGGTGGCGTGTTTGGCAACCTGGTTGGTCTGGGGCATGTTCCCGCGTGAATCCAAACGCTGGCCGTTTTATTTGTCGGTCGGCGTCGGTGCGCTGGTCAGTTTATTTACTGTCGGTGCCACCGTGTTTACGATTCAACAATATCGCGACGACGTACTCAATATGAGCCGTAATTTCTACGGCACGCTTAGAGTCAAGGAATACAATCCGCCCGCAGTTGAACACCGCCGCCGCTCATTGGTGCATGGTGCCATTTTGCACGGCGACCAATACATGGACCCACCCTACAACCGCTCGGCCACTACCTATTACAAAACCAAATCCGGCATCGGCCTGACCCTGCTGGCCAAAGAACAAATCAATGGCGAACAAAAACGCCGCGTCGGTTTGGTCGGCCTCGGTGCCGGCACATTGGCGGCTTACGGCAGCAAGGGCGACCTGTTTCGTTTTTATGAAATCAATCAAACCGTGGTCGATATCGCCAAACGCGACTTTCGCTATTTGAGTGACTCCGAAGCGAAGATTGAAGTGAGCTTAGGGGATGCCAGGCTCAATCTGGAACGTGAACCTGCGCAAAATTTTGATGTGCTGGCCATCGATGCGTTTTCATCGGACTCGATTCCGGTGCATTTGATCACACTCGAAGCGTTGGATATTTACGCCAAACACATGAAGCCGGATGGCGTGATTGCCTTTCACGTTTCCAATCGTTTTCTCGACCTCAAGCCGGTGGTGCAAATGCTTGCCGAAAAACGCGGCTTTCATGTGTCGTGGGTGCGCGATCAATACGAAGACGGCACCACCACCAGCGACTGGGTGTTACTGACCAAAGACAAATCATTTTTGTTGCGCAAAGATATTTTGGAAGGCAGTTACGTCATCATGCCGCAACCCGGCTGGCGCATCTGGACCGATGATTTTAATAACCTCTTACAAGTTTTGAAGTGATTCCAGTCGCAATACATCCGGCACAACGCTCTTGCCAACCTTGCACTGCCTGTTGCGACGGCTGGGTGCGGATAAGTGTATTTGACACGCCGGTATTGCCGGGCAAACCCTGCCCGCATTCAGGCGGACCGTTAACCAAAACCGGCGGCGGGGGCGGCTGCAAAATTTACACCGAGCGTCCACTCGACCCCTGTGTAAATTTTTCATGTGGATGGGTACGCGACAAAAGCGACTTGCCGGACTGGATGCAGCCACATTTGGCGAAGGTGATTGTGTTGCCGGCGTGGACCGACTGGCGCACGTTTCCGGTCGATTTGGCGTTGCCGGTGGGGACGCGCATCCCGGAAAAATCTCTTAAGTGGTTAAAAGGGTATTCAAATAAAACCTTCCGGCCATTGATTTATACCGAACAAGAAGTCGATCATCTTGGCCAATTTAACGGCCAACAAAAGGTCCATGGTTATGGCCCGCCGACCTTTCAGCAGGAAATGACCGCGCTGATCGGTGCCCGCAAATTAGGTTGAAATTTGAAGCCAATTCCCGAGCTGTTGCCAACAGCACTCGCCAGTGACTCCACCTGGTCACACGTCGCGCCGCGCACGCAGTTGTGGCTGGCCATCAATATCGTCGCCGTCATCACCTTTGGCCTGTGGTTAGATATCCGTTTTGGCTGGACCGGTCAGCATGTCGCCACGGTCTGGACGCTGGCGGTTTGGGCGTGGTTGTACAAACTCGGTGATCGTGACGAACGCCATATTCTGATTATTGCCACCATCGTTTCGGGCATCGGCGAAGTATTTTTATCGCTGGTGTGGGGCCTGTACGACTACCAATTTCTCAACGTGCCGTTGTTTGTGCCACCCGGTCACGCCTTATTAATGACACTTGGCTTGCTGGTGTCGCGGCATATTGGCACACCGATGGTGATCGGCATTTCGGCTTTGGCGGCGGTCTGGGGCGTGTATGTGTTAGTGATCGACTTCGATCGTTTTGGCGCAGTCTTGTTTTTGATGTATGCGGCGTGTGTGGTTTTTGGCCGTGCCAAGGCGCTGTACGCCACCATGTTTGTATTGGCATTAATCATGGAGTTATACGGCACCGCACTCGGCAACTGGTTTTGGCATTCACCGGCCCCGTGGGTACAACTCTCGGCCGCCAACCCACCCTTTTCCGCCGGTGCGTTTTATTGTGTGCTGGATTTATTGGTGCTGTGGATATTACGGGCGAATTTATTTGGCGCGGCCACGACAAAAACGCAACCGGGTAAATAACCGCACAAGCTGATCACACGGTCGCGTCGTCCCAGCGCAAGGGTGTCCCCAACAAATCACCATTCCATCTACAAAGTCCCGTCGTCCCAGCGCAGAGCCTGCCCCAGCATGATTGAAGGTGGGGCTGGGACCCAGTCCCTCGTTCATCACTTTAATTTTTCAGCGATTGAAATTGAGCCAGACGGTGGATGGGCTGGATTCCAGCCTTCGCTGGAATGACCGTGCAGTCGTTCGTTCGTCACTTCAGTTTTTAACCCTTCGGCAGATTGGCCCGATTCATTTCCAACCTGGCATCGACCATCGCCACGATCTCATCGATCACCGCGTTTTTCATGCCCTTTTGCGCGGCGACACTTTGCACCAAGCGATCGACCCGCTCGATATTTGCCGCGCCACCAAACAACGCCCGTGCCGCCGACGAGGGACTACCCAAACCGACCGCCGCATTGGCGTATTTCTCGAACGGCACCAAATCATTGGCATCGGCACCCAACGAGACACACAAATCAAACACCCATTGATACACCGCGCGGGATTCCTCAATATTGCCGTGCACCGCGTCTTTGATCGGCCGCATCGCGTCTTTTTGGATGCAGCGATAGTTACCGCACATGAGCATGCTCCATTTGGCCAACGGCACAAATACCGAGTCATGCACTTTTAATTTCACCGGCAGCTCGATCATCTTGCCACCATCATCAAACCGCACTGCTTCAATGTCGGCGGCAATGGTGCGCAGCATGGCGGTATGCGCATCAGACACAAACCGTGCCGCCTTGAAATTGGTCGGCAGGCGCACCTGCAGCACGTTCACTTTCTCTTCAGGTGGA
>JAYTBF010000303.1:0-7758 GCA_043737175.1 Burkholderiales bacterium | reverse complement strand
AACGCCGAATGCGCCGTGAAGGTGGCAAATGCGATGGCAAACGCGACGGCAACCGCGACGGCGATGACAACGGCGCGGAGCGAAGCCATCATCTATCGCAGCGCCTGTTGTTTAAGTTCCGTATCAATATCAACCATGCTCCAGACACCACGCAAGACTGGATGGCGCTGATAACCAATGACCCATTTATGGGTCAGATCGGTGTCAATGCGACTCACGCCCAAACGCCATGGGGCGATGGTCAGGAAAATTCGATTCATTTGTCGATATACCGCCATGCGTTCATCATTGGGCGGCATGGTGCGTGCTTTTTCGTACAGCCGGTCAAATTCAGCATTCTTGAATCGTGAATGATTCGCTTGACCGGCATTGGGACCATACAACATGACAAAAAAAGCGTCGGCATCCGGATACGCCGCCCCCCACGCCAGTCGCCAACTCATCAACTTGCCGGCGCGTGACTCCTTGAGCAAATCCGGCCATTGCGCTTTTGGAAAATTAATTTTGATGCCGATGGCGGTCATGCTTTTTTTCCAACTCTCATCGATTTGCCGGTCGCGTAGCGTGGGCGTGGACGACATCTCGATCACCAGTGGTTTGCCATCAGGATATTCACGAAAGCCGTCGCCATTTCGATCTTTATAACCGTACAAATCCAGTAACGCCCTGGCGCGCGCCGGATCATATTGATTTGCTTGTGTACGGAACCCCGGCTCATATCCAAACGCGCCGGGCCCGATTGGCGACTCGGCGGGTATCGCCTGGTTCTTCCGTATTATTTGAATTTCCTCGGCGGTGTTGTAACCGAGCATCATGGCGCGTCGCAGCGCGATTTTTTCTGGCGTGTAGCCACCCACCGCCGGATTTTCCATCGCAAAATAGGCATAGGTCACTTCCATTGCCGGGGTGCGACTCATTTGCACCCCCATCTTCGCCAGGTCATTTGCCAACTGTCCGCCGGGTGCCGCAATATTGGCAAATTCATTGGGCACGCGGTCAATATAGTCGTGCTGCATATTGCGAAACGACAACCAGCGCGGTTGGGTTTCTTCCACCACATAAAACTCAATACGGCCGATCATGGGCAAACGCCGACCCTTGAGCTTTTTATAGGTCTCCTGCGCGCGTGTGTCGTCCGCTGGCGGTTCGGCGTCCCAATATTCCTCACGAAAATTTGGGTTGGCCACCAGCGTCGTGCGTGACGAGCGTTTCCATTGGTCCAACTTGTACGGACCGGTGCCAACCGGATGCGCCATGATGTCGTTGGCGTATTTTTCGACGACTTCACGCGCAACAACAGCCGACGCTGAGTTGTAGGCGAGCATGTACAAGAAGTTGTAGTCTGGCGCAACCAGTTGGATGCGCAGGGTGTAACGATCGAGCAAATGAAAACCTTCAATCGGCATGTCGTAATCAAACCGGCCAATATCGCGCTGGCGCTGTTTGAGGCGCTCCATGCCGGCGATCTTGCCATCCAGAAACTGCTGGTTTGGCGATTTCGTCTTGATGTCAAATAATCGCTTCATGCTGTACGCCAAATCCTCGGCAACCAGTTCGCGTTTTTTGCCGTTGAATGCCGGGTCATCGGCAAAATAAATTCCTTTGCGGAATTTCAGCGTGTACACCATGCCATCCGGTGATACCTCGGGCATCGCTTCAAGAAGGTTCGGCCTGAGTTTTAGCGGCCGCGCCAAATAATCATAGGTGAGCGGTGTGTCAAAAATATTCGAAAACACATAATTTGAATACCAGTCCGAGGTCTGTGCCGGGTCAAAACCGGTTTCAGCAATTTCAAATGCCCAGCGCAAAACCTTGTTTGGATCGGCGTGTGTCGGGCTGTTTGCCGTTGTTGATTTTGCTGCGCCCTGCGCAGTCGCGCCTACGGAAGCAAATACGGCGACGGCTATTACTACTTGCCCCAACATCGAAAAAAACCGCATCATCGTTTCGCCTCATATTGTTTTAACAACGGTACGTCAACATCAACAAAACGCCACCAGGACTGTGATTGCACCAAGGGGCGGCGAAAGCCCTGCACATAGGGGTACCACAGGTCGGTGATGATGCGGTGGGTGTTGATCTTCCACGGCGCGTAGGAAACCATGATTCTGGCCATTTGTTGATACAACGCCGTGCGCTCCGGGCTGTGCGGCAGCAATTCGGATTTTTCGAACAAGGCATCGTATTCTTTTGATTTGAAACGTGCGCGGTTGCCTTTAAAACCTTCGTTGGGTCCGTACAGTGTTTGCAGCCAGGTATCCGCACTGGGTGTGGTCGCGGAGCCACCGAGTTGCCACATCATCAATTTGCCGGCGTTGGACTCTTTCAGAAAATCCGGCCATTTGCCTTTACGAACCTCAATACGAATGCCGATTGCATCCATCGAACGCTTCCACAATTCATCAAACTGTTTGTCGCGATCGGTTGGCGTTGAATTGTGTTTCAGCACCAGCGGTGATCCGTCCGGCATGGTTCGAAAACAAACGGTGCCGTTTGGATTGCAATCGGTCTTGCTGACTTTGTATCCGTACATATCCAGCAGGGCCTTGGCTTTGGCGGGATCGTATTCATTGGCCGAAGTTCTGAAATCCGGCACCCAACCTTGGGCACCCGGTGCGTAGGGTGTATGCGCAGGTATCGCCTGCCCCTTGCGAATGATGTTAATTTCATCGTCGGTTTTATAGGCCAGTGAAATGGCCCGGCGTAACGCGACCTTGTCCGGCGTATAACCACCGACCGTGGCGTCTTCCATATTGAAATAAATATAGGTCAAATCGAGCGCCGCCACCTGCTGCATTTGTATGCCGACTTTTTGCAGATTGGGCGCAAGCCGACTACCGGGAATGGAGATGTTGGCAAAATCTTCCGGCAGTATCCACAGCAAATCAAACTCGTTGTTGATGAATGACAGATAACGCGGCTGGCGTTCTTCAATAATTCCGACTTCAAATCTAAACACCTGTGGCAGACGTTTACCCTTCATCAGTTGCAATATGCGCTGTCCTTCCGCATCATCGGCCGCCGGCTCGCCTTCAAAATACGCCTGCCGAAAATTCGGATTGTATTCAAACACCATTCGCGACGAACGTTTCCACTCCTTGAGCCGGTATGCGCCGGTGCCGACCGGGTGTGAACCAATATCGCTGCCGTATTTTTCGACCACCTCACGCGCCACCGCGCAGGCGGCACGACAATCGGTCAAGACATAATAAAAATCCGGTTTTGTTTCACGCAGCCGGATTTGAAACGTGTAGCGATCAAGCGCACGCAAGCCTTCCAGTGGTGTGTCGTAATCCATTTTATTGGCCGCGCGCACCCGCTTAAGCAAGGCCCCCGCACCAAGAATGGTCTCTTCCACCTCGGCCAGCAGCGGCGCGGATAACGTCGGATCAAACAGGCGTTTGATCGAATACACATAATCTTCTGCGACCAACTCGCGTTTTTTGCCGCCAAATACCGGGTCATCGGCAAAATATATTCCCGGCTTCACCCGCAGGGTATAGGTTTTGAAGTCGGCGGAGATTTCTGGAAAAGACTCGAGCGTATTGGGCACCGCTTTGAGTGGCCGCGCCAAATAGTCGTAACGAATTGGTGTATCAAATATGGCGTTGTGAACAATAGTCGAATAAACGTCCGACACCTTATGCGGATCCATGCCGGTTTCCGCAACTTCAAACGCGTAACGAATCACCTTGTTCTTGTCCGGCGCATAGGGTGTGGATGGTGTGGATGGCGCGGCGGCAGCGTTGGCCGCACTTGCAAACGTAAATAAAACGGATGAAACAATTGTCACCATTCTTGCAATGTGACGATCGGATATGAGGCGCGAGGACAAACGCATTTTTACCTCTCAGAAACTGAACGGGACTGGCGCGATGGATCGTCGCACCCTATGAAAATGACGGGCAACTATACCCGAAACAACACCGCTTGGTGATTCTGATGGTAGATTCAAACAGCCATCAAAATTCACCAAGTGTTGCATTGGGCAGCCGAACGGTTGATCAGTTCATCCATGGCGGCCAGTACCTCGGTGGGAGCAATGTCCAAAACACTTTTTGACGGCTTTTGTAACGCCCGAAAGGGCACACCCCATGGGTGCCAGCGTTTCACCTCAGAGTCGCCGAATAAGGCCACTATAGGCTTGCCAAGGCCGGCAGCAACATGCAACGCGCCGCCGTCGGCGCAGGCAACAAAATCAACCGTCGCGATGGCATCAATCAACGTCCGCAATGTCGCTGTCGGAACGGGAACGATATCCACGTCCACAGCAACACCGGCGAGGATTGCCGCCGCTTTCTCATCGTCGCCGGGATGCAAGGGATCGTCCTCATTGCCGGGTGACCAAAACAATTTGATGCTGGCGCCGTTCCGTTTATGAAGCAAGGAGACCAGCTCAATAAAGGCAGAGGCGGGCCATCGTTGTGATGGTTTTCGGGCGCTGATATGCAAGCCAATAACCGGGCCAACGCTCGCGGGTTGATTGATGGCGATTGAGGTATCAATTTTTTGCGGCACCACCACACACGGCGGCGTTTGACGCGGATCAGCGTTGATTCCAAATGCCGATGCCGCCAAAAACATATATTGCGCCTGATGCCATTCATCGGTATTGGCTTTGGAAATGGCCACGTTCAGACCTTCGCGTTTTCCGTTTTCGCGTTCCTCAAATCCAATAATTCGCGTGCCGGCACGACCGCCAAGGATAAATTTGGCCATGCGAATATTACGTGCACTGTAACTTGGGTCTGGCAATAACACGTCGTCAAATTTTTGCTTGCGCAATAACCAAAGCTGCGCCGCCTGGGCCAATCTGGCACGCACGAGCGCCAGCCATGAATCGGCGTGTTTACCTTTTTGGTATACGTAAACCACATCAACATCATCATTGCCGGTGAGTACCGGCGCATTATAAGAATTGACCAACGCCGCGATCAACGCATCCGGCATGGCCGTGCGCAACGCTCGAATGAGCGGTGTGGTCAAGATCAGGTCGCCTATATTTTCGCGGCGCACAATCAAAATCCGGCGTGACATCGATACCCAAGCTTTCAGAAAGTGGTGGTGGCGAGTTTGCCGGACGATTCAGCTAAACTGAAGCCTCATTTTACGTCTTGCAGGAGTGCCGCCGTGGGGTTTCTCGCCAATAAAAAATTTCTGGTAACCGGTTTATTGTCCAATCGCTCGATCGCCTATGGCATCGCCAAGGCGATGCACCGTGAAGGCGCCGAATTGGCCTTCACCTATGCGGGTGAAGGTATTCGTGATCGTGTCCACAAATTGGCCCCTGATTTTAACGGCAAAATTATCCTGCCGTGTGACGTGACCAGTGATGATGAAATATCGGCCTGTTTTGAGTCGCTGAAGAGCGAATGGGGCACCTTTGACGGCTTCGTGCACGCCATCGCCTACGCACCACGTGAAGCGATCACCGGCGATTTCCTGGAGGGTCTTTCTCGGGAGAGTTTTCGTATGGCACATGACATCTCCAGTTACAGCTATGCGGCAATGGCCAAAGCCGCCCTGCCAATCATGAGCCCCAATGCAGCCCTGCTGACCCTGTCTTATTTGGGGGCCGAGAAGGTGGTACCCAACTACAACACCATGGGCACCGCCAAGGCCAGCCTTGAAGCTGTTACCCGCTATCTGGCTTCCAGCCTGGGTCCACGTGGCATTCGTGCCAATGCAATTTCTGCAGGACCGATCCGAACCCTCGCCGCGGCGGGAATCGCCGGATTTCGCGAAATGCTGAGTTTTTTTGAAGAACACGCACCACTTCGCCGTGGTGTTACCCAGGAAGAAGTTGGCAATGTCGCGGCGTTTTTGATGAGTGACCTGGCCAGTGCCGTCACCGGCGAAATAACCTATGTGGATTGCGGCTTTAATACCGTGGTGGCGGGCATGCCGCACTAGGCATCGCAACAAAATTCGGCATTTGATTTATTCACAAACGCCACTGCCAGCGCCAGTTTTCAGACATAAACGTCTGGAAACACCCGCCTTTATTAGACTTTAAAAAAGAGATCAATGAAAAATTTTAACGGCAGAGTTGCGGTCATCACCGGTGCGGGCTCCGGATTCGGGCGTGAATTCGCCTTGTATGGCGCGTCGCTTGGCATGAAACTGGTTCTGGCGGATGTACTTGAGACTCCACTTAATGAAACTTTGGAAATGTTAAAGGCCAGCGGTGCCGAGGTTGTTGGCAAACAGTGTGATGTTAGCAATGCCGAGGACATGGATGCCTTGGCAGCGTTTGCCATGGCGTCGTTTGGCGGCGTGAATTTGGTGTTTAACAATGCTGGCGTCGGCGCCGGCGGCTTGTTGTGGGAAAACACCGTAAACGACTGGCAGTGGGTGTTGGGGGTCAATTTATGGGGCGTGATTCATGGCGTGCGGGTGTTTACCCCGCTGATGCTTGAACAGGCCAAAAACGATACCGAATACGAGGGCTACATCGTCAACACCTCGTCGATGGCGGGTTTATTGTCGCCGCAATTAATGGGCGCCTACAACGTTTCCAAACATGCGGTGGTGGCCTTGTCGGAAACCTTGTTTCATGATCTGCACGCTGCACAGGCAGATCAATCCACCCAACAAATCAATTGTAGCGTCCTCTGTCCGGCCTTTGTACCCACCGGTATCAGCCAGTCACACCGGGCACGACCCGAGACCCTCAAAAACAGCCAGGCCGCCACCGCATCGATGAAACTCGCGCAGTCGATGACCAATAAAGCGGTGGGCTCCGGCAAACTTTCTGCAGCGGACGTCGCCCGCTTAACGTTTGACGCAATTGTTGAAAATCGTTTTTATATTATTACCCACCCGAAAATCATGCCAACCGTACAAATGCGTCTGGATGATATTGCCAATCAGAGCAACCCTCGCGATCCGTTTGCGATGAAAGCAGACGTCCGCCCGGATCTTTCGAATATGCCCGACTGATGGACACCGATGGGTGTGCAGAAATAAAAAAGCCCGCGTTGCGGGCTTTTTTAATGCGGACGGATCAGCAATCAACCCGTATAAAAACTCTTATTTGTCAGTGGGTTTGTCAATTGCACCTTTAACAATCGACACATCGTGCTCTTTGCGCAAATCAACCAACATCGATACGAGTTCATTTTGACCAATCGTTTGTTGCAAGCGCAAACGGGTCGCCGCAAGTTTTGCGTCATCCGCTGCGGGTGCATCAATGACCTTTGCAATTTGGATCAATGCATAGTTCCCGGAAGGGTCGGCATAACCAACATAGGTTGGCAATGATTTTGGAATTGCGCGCATGGCAGCATCAATCACCGCTGCCGGCAAACCGCCCGCAGAAGCACGGCTGACAGCCAAAAGCGCCGGAAATTTTACGTCGCCTTTGCCAGCCTGCAGAGCCGCCAATTTCGCTTCGCCTTCTTTCTTCGCCAACGCCACCGCCTGGTCACGCGCCAACTTTTGAATCAACCCGGCCTGCACCTCAGCAAACGGGCGAATCACCGCCGGTTTGGATTCGACCACCCGCGCCACCACCAGCGAGCTGGCACCGATATCGACGGCCTCGGTATTGCGCTTATTTTTTAATACGTCGTCCGTGAACAACGCTGCCGATAATTTTGGATTATTAAAGGGTGGTTGAAACGCCTGTCCCTTGGCAAAAAAGCCCGATTGTTTAATCGTCAAATTGGCCACTTCCGCAGCGGCTTTTAAACTGGCGGATTGCTCAAAGGCTGCATTCGAAAACTTCTCCGCCAATTCGGCATACTTTCTTGAGGC
>JAYTBF010000302.1:0-3178 GCA_043737175.1 Burkholderiales bacterium | reverse complement strand
GAACCGCGACCAACTGATGCGCGAAGCCGAATTGACCGTGGATGACAACACGATCACCTCGCATTTGAAGCGCATACGCAAAAAATTTGAAACGGTTGATGCCGGCTTCGATCACATTGAAACCGTTTATGGCATGGGTTATCGGTGGCGCGAATGAAGCGGTGTGGGTGTGTCAATTGATCAAAACGGTGTCATTTACGCAGAGTGTGCGTGGCAAATTTGTGGCCGCGTCGTTGGTTTTGTTGTTGATTCCGTTGGTCGGTTTCATGTTTGTGCGCGAATTGATCGGTTATTTGCGCAGCGGCCAGGAGCAGGTTGCCGTAACTGCCGCGCGGTTGGTGGCCGCCTCATTGTCAGACCGACCGGAGATAGATTTACGCGCCTTGGTTGAAGCCGGGCCGGTTGATCCGATAGACGCGGTGGTGCGCGAGCGCGAACGTATTGTTGCTTTTTTTTCCGCGGGCGACCCGGTGATGCTGGCCAGTCTGGGCGACCTTTATCAGCCCGACAAACAGGTCGAAAAAATTTTGAACCAAACCGGTGTGCGCGACGGCCGGGTTTGGGTTGTGGATGGGCGTGGTCTGGTGCGTGGGTTGGCGGGGTCGTTGTCGGCGAAATCGAACAAATGGACCAGCCCGGCGACAACGGACAAGGTGGCTGACGGTGTCAATACCTCGCGTTGGTTATCTGCGCCGCCGATCCAGGCGCTGCTCAATCCGATCACCCGCACCTTGATGCCGATGTTATTGCCAAGCCCATCGGCAACGGTAACCGATGCAAATACCAAACCATTGGTGTTGGCGCAAGCGCAACGCGCGGCGATTGGGGCATCAACTGTGGCGTGGCACCTGCTGCCGGATCGGGTGGCGGTGTTGTCGGTGGCCGCACCAATCTGGCAGCAGGACAATATTGTCGCGGCGGTGGTCATTGAGGAAACAGATGCGCCATATCGCAATTTGGCCAAAGGTGCGGCAGAGTCGGTGGTGGTTTTGACGCTGGTACTTTTCCTGGTGGTGTTTGTGTTTTTATTCGGTTTTGCTTTCAGGTTGGCAACGAGGCTGACCAAGCTGCAGCGCGAGGCGAATCGCGCCATCGATTCGCAGGGAAGGGTGCGTGGCGAAATTCACGCCAGCAAGGATCGCGACGAAATCGGCGCACTGAATGAGACGCTGCGTACCATGGTGGCGCGGCAGGCCGGTTACAACAGTTATCTTGAACAGCTGGCGGCACGTTTGTCGCATGAGTTGCGCACACCGGTGGCGGTGGTGCGGTCGTCGCTCGACAATCTGCGGGTATCAACCATGTCGCCACAAGATGCCGTTTTTCTCGCCCGCGCCGACGAAGGTGTGGCCAGATTGGCGACACTGATTTCGCGCATGTCAGAGGCAACACAGCTAGAGCGTATTTTGCAAGGTGCATCACGCGAGCCGATCGACTTGGTCGGCTTGGTGGCCGGTTGTGTTGCCGGTTATCAACAAACTTTTGTTAGCAGCCGGTTTATTTTTACGTCGGATGTGGACCGGATTGCAGTAGAGGCGGCAACGGATGCGATGGCGCAAATGCTCGACAAATTGGTGCAGAATGCCATCGACTTTGCCGAGCCCGCTTCGCCGGTGGTGGTGCGAATTTGCCGCGCGTCCGAATTGTCGGTGGGCATCACAGTCGAAAACAGCGGGCCGTTGCTGCCGGATAGTGGCGCAGAATTGGCCTTATTGTTTGACTCGATGGTTTCCAAGCGGGTCGGCAAAAGCGAACAGTCGCATTTGGGCTTGGGGTTGTACATCGCCAGACTAATTGCCGAATTTCATCACGGCGCGATATCTGCAGAAAATTTGGCGGATCGGTCGGGCGTGAGATTTACCGTGACTCTGCCGGTTGCCGTGCAATTGGCGGCCAGCTGATGCATTGCCGCCGTATTTTATCCGTTGGTTTTATGCGGGGCTACCGGGTCTACCGGGTTTACGATGTCGACCGAAAGATATCCCAGGCGAATCGACAAATGAGTGCGGTGATGACACAAAGAAAAAAGACCCGTAGAAATTTACTGCCTTTGTTCAGCGCCAAGTGGGTGCCAACCCAGGCGCCGGCAACATTACAAACTGCCATCGGCACGGCCAGTTGATAAAGAATATTGTCGCTGTAGGCGAACCATGCGGTGGCGGCAATGTTGGTGGTGATGTTGACAAGTTTGGCAGAAACAGACGCCGTTAAAAAATTGAAACCGAGCAATCCGACAAAAGCAAATATGAGGAAACTGCCGGTGCCCGGTCCAAAAAATCCTTCATAAAATCCGAGCGTGATACCAATCGCAATCGCAACCAAACGTTCGTGTTGCGCGGCAAATTTTGGTTGATGCAACGCGCCAAAATCTTTGCGCTTCAGGGTATAGGCAGCAACCGCGATCAGCAATATCAGAATAATCGGTTTTAAATAATCCGGGTTGATCGCCGTCACCGCGCGTGCGCCAAGAAAAGCGAAGACAGCGGCGATGACGGCGGACGGCAGAATGCTTGCCCACGGCACCGGCACCTTGCGCGCCAGTCTGGCAAAGGCAACCGATGTGCCCGCCAGCGAAATAATTTTGTTGGTGCCGAAAATCGTGGCAATTGGTACACCGGGTAGAAACACCAGCAATGCCGGAACCTGGATCAGTCCGCCACCACCAATGACCGAGTCAACCAGGCCGGCAAAAAAAGCCAATGCCAGCAGTGCGGCCAATGCCCATGAAAAATCGATGTCCATCAGTTTGAAAATTGCCGTCGCCTGAATTAGTCATTATCAATTCGAACGCCTGTTGACGAGAGTTAACCGACAAATTGGACAAACTACATATGTGGCGCTCCTTTTCGAATAGTTTTGTCTGAAGAGTGGCGTATTTATTAGACATTTTTATTTAATGAAGGAGTCAGCGCTTTGTCTCCATATGAGTTGTTATCAAAAAGCGCATTCTTCTGTATGTATTTACAGTAAACGCCTGATTTTTAAGCGTTAATCCTACGAAGTTACTTTAGGTTTGTAGGCTATCTTGTTAATTATCAACAAAGTTTTCCACAGGGTATTTTGCTTCAACAAACTGCGCTAAGTGCCTGAACCATAACGAAAAAATGTTCAAAACCCGCTTGACCGCGGGTTTTTTAATGCCTATAGTGTCCACAAGTGGTGAAAAGTGGGTTTTTTG
>JAYTBF010000301.1:0-7808 GCA_043737175.1 Burkholderiales bacterium | reverse complement strand
GCGTTTGTGATGTCATCATTTATGAAACGCTCAATAATATTAATGGCCGGCATGGCCATTTGGTTTACGAATGGTCACAGTCATTTCACGAATGTTTTTGACCTTGCCGGTTGCCGGGTCAATTTCACCGCCGCGCGATGTCGGGGCGGTGATGGGGTTCATCGATTCACCTTTCCATTCGTATGCGACGGAGTTTTTTGGGAAGGCATAATCGCCCGGATCTTTATAGTTGTCCTTGGGTTGATTGGCGCGTACTTTGACCGTCGTGAACATACCACCCATTTCAATCGGACCAAACTGACCGGTGCCAGTCATCATCGGCAACGTGTTGTCCGGCAGCGGCATTTCCATTTCGCCCATATCGGCCATGCCACGTTCACCCATCACCATATAGTCCGGGATCAGTTTGGTGATTTTGCTGACCACGTCACGATGGTCAACGCCAATCATGGTTGGCACGTCGTGACCCATGGCGTTCATGGTGTGGTGTGATTTGTGGCAATGAAACGCCCAGTCGCCAGGTTCGCTCGCCACAAACTCGAAGGCGCGCATTTGCCCGACGGCAATATCCACGGTCACCTCCGGCCAGCGCGCCGCCGGTGGCACGATGCCGCCGTCGGTCTGGGTGACGACAAATTCATGACCGTGTAAATGAATCGGGTGATTGGTCATGGTCAGATTGCCGACCCGGATACGCACCCGGTCACCCTGGCGGCAGACGATCGGATCGATGCCGGGAAAGGCGCGTGAGTTAAATGTCCAAAGATTGAAATCCAGCATGGTGTTGACTTTTGGCACGGCGCTGCCGGGTTCGACGTCGTAGGCGTTGAGCAAAAAACAAAAGTCGCGGTCACAATCCTGATAACCGGGCAGGGCCTTGGGATTTTTCGGATGTGTGACCCAAAAGCCCATCATGCCCATCGCCATTTGTGTCATCTCATCGGCATGCGGATGATACATAAACGTGCCGGGTCGACGCGCTTCGAATTCATACACATAGGTTTGGCCGGGATTGATTTGTGGTTGGTTCAAGCCACCGACCCCATCCATGCCATTTGGCAGTCGCTGACCGTGCCAATGAATGGTGGTGTGTTCTGGCAGTTTGTTGGTAACAAACAAGCGAACCTTGTCACCTTCCACCACCTCGATGGTCGGGCCGGGAGACTGGCCGTTGTAGCCCCACAGTCGCGCCTTCATGCCGGGCGCGATTTCCCGAATCACCGGTTCAGCCACCAAATGAAATTCCTTCCAGCCGTTTTTCATGCGAAACGGCAGTGTCCAGCCATTGAGTGTCACCACCGGGTTGTAGGGGCGGCCCGCTTGTGGATAAAGTGGTGCCGCCATGACGGCGTTGGTTTGCAAAGCCGCCTCTGGCACTGCGCCCATGGCGGCCTTGCTGACGACGGCCGCGCTGGCGAGCATACCGGCACTGGATAAAAATTGTCTGCGATTGGTCATCGGATAACTTTCAAAGTTTGTGGTGGCGTGCTTAGTGACCAGCGGCATTGTCGGCGGCGGCGCTGGCGCCGGCCATGACGCTGCTGCCCATCGGCTTGCCAAGCAGGGTTGCTTGCAAGGCGGCATCCGTCAGCCAAAAATCCCGCTCGGCATCGATGGCTAAAATGACACTGCCGATTTGCGCGCGGGTCTCGGCCAACAAATCAAATACACCGATGAGCATGCCGTTGTATTTCAGCAGCATTTCGTCGGCGATGATTTTTCGAAGCGGCACAATTTCAGTGCGGTAGTGATTAGATAAATCATAGGCAGCGCGCCAGGCGGCATAGAGTTCCCGCACGCTCGATTCGGCGTCAATACTGGTTTGCACCAGCCGCTGCATTGATGCCAGGTAATCGGCGTGTGCCCGGCTGCGCTGTGCATCGCCCCAATCAAAAACAGGAATGGCAAGTTCGAGTTCGTAACCGCGTTGTGGCGGTTCGCCGGTTTCACTGTTGTTGACGCGGCCGACATGAAAGACGTTGATAAAACTGGTGGCGCGGGTTAAACCATTTTTGCTCGCAATCAGATCCAGCTCGGACTTGGCCATTTGTACGTCGAGGCGTTGATTGATCGCCGCCTGTGCAACCGTTGCTTCTGTTGGTGGGCGGGTGGGCAGATCGGGTAACCGCAACGGCAGGGTGATGCGTTCCGCTAAATTGACATCCAGGCCAAGCAATCGAATGAGCGCTTCGCGGGTGGCGGTTTGATTTTGTTTGGCACGGGTAAGTTGGCTGAATGCGTCAGCATAAAATGTTTGTTGTCGCGCGTGTTGCAATTTGCTGAAATTGCCGACGGCAAACATGCGACGGGCGAGTTCGGCGCTGGCTTCGGCTGCCTCCATTACCTGCGTACTGTAAAACACCGATTGCTGGGCGGCGACGGCCCGCACCCATGCCTGTCGTACGTTGGTGGTGGTTTCGACCACGTTTGCGGCGGCTCTTAACCGTGCCTGCGTTTGCATTACCGCGGCCGACTGGAGCCGCCCCGGCAAATAAAACAAGTCAATAATTGAGACCGACAGGATGCGGCCGATATCAATATCCACTTCGCCATGATCACGCTGGATCAGCCGCTCAAAGGTGAACAGTGGATTAGCGAGGCGACCTTTTTGTGTTGCCGTGGCCGATTGCGCCGCGGCGTCCGCCATGAGCGCTTGAAACGCCGGGCTCAAATCGAGCGCCAAACGCACCGCATCGTCTGCAGAAAGGGGGGATTCCAGAATGCTCGCAGAGCGTGCGCGTGCGGCAGTCTGATCCTGACCCGTGGTGTGCCATTTTGCCGATGCGCCTACATTTTTGGTCGCATAAGAATCCGTAAACTGACGATTCTGGTCAATCGCGGTCGACGCACAACCGGCCAGCAACGAAGCAATAGTCACCAACATGATTGGCGCAACCTTTGGCAATTTTGCGCTATTCATTTTGGAACTCCCGTCACTGCCGTGGCTGATTGTTGTGCGGCTTTGCGCGCCTCGTCGCGCGCTTTTGCGGCACGGGCGGCTTCTTTTGCATAGGCTCGCCAGCCGCCGATTTCGTGGACTTTGTCATTGGCCAGACGCCAGTCAACCAGCGGCTCGGCGGCATTAAACGGCTGGTAGGAACCATCGGGCTTTTCCAAAGCCATTGCAGAGGTCGACGACGATGGCGTTTTGGCTGATTGTGACATTGAGGTGTTCGGTGCTACTTTGGGCGCGGCATGATGGGTATGCTGACCATAGGCGGTGCTGGCTGTGCTCACTACTGCCGCCAATGTCGCGATAGATGCAAAAAATAGTAAACCGGAAACAAGTGTTCGAGGCATGATGAACTCCGACAGAATTAAAATATTGCCGGGAGAACATTGCTAGGGGGACCTAGGCAAATGACCTAGGCAAAGGGCCTAGGCTGGTTGTGCGTCACAAAACGCACAGTTCGAATTCCCGGCGGATTAGAATCCGGCCGAAGAAGGGGGTCGTTGCGGCTGTTCCGGGATGAAACTGCTGAAGGATATCGAGTCGATCGACCACAAAGTGGCATGATGGGTCGGGGCGTTTAAAACCGGTAACGTCGACAGCATCACCGCGCCGGCAATATGACATAGCAGACAATGACTACATCGGTCTGGTGCGGACTCATCGACCGCAGACTGGTGACATGGCATGCTGGTCGAATTGGCAACTTCTGCCGCGAAAGCCGAATCTGCGGCAACCGAAACCGCCTGATTTTGCAATGTGATCGACGCCGAATCGGCCAGATTTGGTATCAGCATGGTCGAAGCAAGCGCGCCCGACATGGGTAGCCACGCGACCATCCAAGCAATCACACATCGAATAAAAATTTGCCTTTTCACGCGGATAGGATAGCAGAATCGACCACAGGTTCAATCTTTGGCGAGTTAAGGGACTGCTAAAAATTGCAATGCAAGGCAAAATACAGCCTGTTTCCGCTTGTCTTCCTTTCATTTCTATTCCACATCCAACTATGGCCACCCCAAAAAAATCTCTTATTACGGTAGATGATCTCTGGAAAATTGCCCGTCCCGGCCAATTGTCACTGTCACCCGATGGCAGCCAGGCGGTGTGCAGCCTGACCAAATACGATATGGACGAGAACAAAAGCAGTGCGTCGTTGTGGTTATTGTCGACGTTTGGCGGGGCACCACGACAACTCACCAGCTGCGGTGAAAAAGACGGGCAGGCGGCCTGGTCGCCGGATGGCAAGTTGATTGCCTTCGTCGCCAAACGTAAGGATGACGACGAACCACAACTTTATGTGATCGCGCCCGACGGCGGTGAGGCTAAGCGTGTGAGCAAATTGAGCACCGGCGTCGCGGCAATCAAGTGGTTCCCGGACTCTAAAAAAGTGGCGTGTATTTCCTGGGTGTGGCCGGATTTAAAGACGGAAAAGGATCAAGCCAAGCGCCGCAAGGAAAAACAGGACGACAAGGTGAAAGCGCATGTGGTTGAACACAGTGTTTTTCGACACTGGGACCACTGGTTGTCGGACGGTCGGGTGCCGCATATTCATGTGATTGAAATGGCCAGTGGTAAATGTCGTGATTTATTCGCCGGCAGCAAATATGAGCTGCCGGTGTTTGACACCGACCAACACGATTTTGATATTGCACCAAACGGTAAAACGATTGTGTTTAATTTCAATCCGAATTTAGACCGACGCGGAGATCAGGCCTATGACATTGTTGAAATGGAAGTGAACAGCGGCAAGGCAAAAACAATCCTGGTTGGCGGTAAATTCACCCATCATCATCCGCGTTATAACCCGCGCGGCGATCAGATCGCATTGTTGGTGAATAACATTGCGCGCTCAATGGATGATGACAACAAACTGGCGATTTTGGACCGGGCCAGTGGCAAGCTGACGATTAGAAACAGCTGGGATCGTCTGGTGAACCATCCGCTGAAATGGGCGATGGATGGCCAGTCGGTATTTTTCAGCGCCGATCAGCATTCGCGGGTGTCACTGTGGCAATGGGTGTTGTCGGCTAAATCACCAACGGTGGTTGCAGAAGGCGGCACTGTGTCTGATTTTGATGTGGCGGCCGGAATCGAAAGCGACACGTTGGTTTTTGTGCGCAACAATATGTCATGCCCGCCCAAGGTTTTCGCCAATGTAAACGGCATTGAAGGGGCCATCGAATCGTTTAACGATCAATTGATGGCCCAATTTAAGTTGGGTGAGGTGCGCGAATTTACCGTGAAGGGCTGGAACAACGAGCCAGTGCAAATGTGGGCGGTGTATCCCCCCAATTTTGACGCCAAGAAAAAGTGGCCGTTGTTACACTCGATTCACGGCGGTCCGCATTCCAACTGGGGTGACAATTTCCACTTCCGCTGGAACAATCATGTGTTTGCCGCGCAGGGCTACGTGGTGGTGTGTGTCAATTACCATGGCTCCAGCGGCTGGGGCAACAAATTTCTCGAGTCCAACACCGGCACGTTTGGGATGAAAGAACACGCCGACGTGGAAGCCGGTACCGACCTGATGTTAAAGCAGGGATATATCGACAAAAATCGCTTGGCGGCGTCGGGCGGCAGCTACGGCGGCAAGATGGTGGCGCTCATGAATGGTCGAAATGGTAAGGCGGCGCGGAAAAAAGGCGGTGATCGCTATAAAGCCTACATCTGTCACGCCGGTTGTTTTGATTGGCGGGCGATGTACGGCGGCGACGCCGGTTACTGGTTTGATCATTCCCTCGAGACCACCTACTGGAACGACCCGGTGAAATTCGCCGCACAAAATCCCATCACCGATGTGGCGCATGCCAAAACCCCGACCTTGGTGATACACGGCGCGCTCGATTACCGGGTGCCGGATCAGCAGGGCCTGGCCTATTACGCAACACTCAAATCCCTCAAGGTGCCGGCCAGACTGGTGTTTTTTCCCGACGAGAACCACTGGATATTGAAGCCGCAAAATTCACGGCTGTGGTTCAAAGAATATTTTGCCTGGTTGAAAAAATATGTGGGTGCGGGAGTTGTGATGGCGAAGCCGTAGATGTTGTTTGCAACACACATAGCCACTTCGATTAAATATGGATTTCGTTCGGTCTTATTGAGTTAAACAAAAGGGGCCTGTATATGGCTAGAACTGTTGTTACAAAAGAAGAATTTCAGGCTTGGCTGACCGCAGAAATCAGGAAAATTGAAGGCTGCGAGACATGCAGCTTTTGTGGTGTCATGCCCTTACAAGACTTGGATGAATCCGGGTGCAATTGGTCAGAGACTATTTACCTTAAGGCAACCGGAGTGCCGAGTGAGATTTACAGACCGGCGATTGCCAAAGTTAGGGCTGAGGCTCGTTCTAGGTTCAATATTGAATGGTGGGTTTGACAATGATCGAAAGTCAACGTCGTATGTTGTATACGCCGATATTTCACATTGATACTAACCTTATCAATGCTCGCTGTTCACTAGCATCGATGAACCAGATTGAAAAGTGGGCCAGCGACGAGATAATTTTGGTCAATATGTCTGGTGTCAGCTTTAAAGAAGCGCAGGCTGGAAATAATGCAGTTCGTACTCGGAAAGCTTTTGCTCAAATATTTACTTTGACAGCCGAAAATATTGACGCAACTTGCGATCGTTATCGCGAAATCGAAAAAATAATTTTTCCCGATGGTGCGAAAAACGATAATCAGCACAATGATGTAAAAGTTGTTTTCGATGCGGCACATTGGCATGCCATATTAGTTACCCGTGATGGCGCATCCAATAGCCAGCCCGGCGGAATCTTAGGTAACAGGGATCAATTGCGCAAATTCGTGCAAATAATGTCTGACACGGAGGCGTTTGAATTTATTCGTTCGAAAATCGCCGAGCGAGATGACTTCAATAGACTACTTTCGAAAGAAACTGGGTGCCCACTTCCAGCATGGGTAGGGCATGATTGAAACGGACAGAATATTTTTTTATTAAAACTCATTCAGTAGAGCGGAGTTTCAGCCATTTTTGCTCTAAACTCCTTGCTGTTATTGGTCTTTATCTTTCGATATCCATATAAAATCCACTATTACAGCAGGCCAATATAGGCCGGTGGGACGACGAACTTAGGTTGCAAGAAGGGCAACTTGCAGATTGCATCGCTGCATATGCTTACCGGCAGCCTAATGGCGGTTTTCGTTTAGAGTATGGGCATGGCGTTCCCACCATCACAAATAGCGACATGAGCGACGCATTCTTCGAGAAACCGATTCTCAATTCGCCGTACGCGTATCCAGCGCGGCATTGGGAGCTTGACGATTCAGGCCAGCCGACACAGGCAATCATCGAATCGCGTCGCCGCGCCGATTTCATCACGCCCATTCCAAAACCAAAGAAGCGCAAGGAGCAAGGCGCGTTAATTTTTGATGAAGGCAAGGGCCTCTCAACGAAAGAACAGCGCTACGACCACACCGCCATCATCACTGCGGTTCGCAAGGAAGTCGACAAATGGCGCGCGTTGCCGAATACCAACGATTGGAAAGTCACTCCCGAGACGGCACGCTTGCTGCAACATTGGCGGCATCACCAGTTCAGCAGCATTCGCCCCTTCTTCTGTCAGGTCGAGGCAATCGAGACGCTGATTTGGCTGACAGAAGTCGCGCCGAACGCGGGAAAAATTGGCGAGGGTTTCCTGCAACATATTGCCGATGCGAACGGTGAAGCGAATCCAGAACTGCTGCGTTTGGCATTGAAGCTCGCGACCGGCGCGGGCAAGACCACCGTCATGGCGATGATCATCGCTTGGCAGACGGTCAACGCAGTGCGTCGGCCTGCCAGCAAGCAGTTCACCCGGGGGTTCCTCATCGTGGCGCCTGGCCTGACGGTTAAG
>JAYTBF010000300.1:0-3208 GCA_043737175.1 Burkholderiales bacterium | reverse complement strand
GATCGATGAATTCACCGCGATCCGCTTGTTCGATGCCTTTTTGGATGGCGGTGATTTGCCACTCTTGTAGGTCAATATATTGTTTAACAGCCTCGGCGGCGATGGAGGCGCGGCTGCGCTCTGTTACTCGCGCCAGTTCATCCAGGCGTTTACGAATTTCCGGGTCAAGCCTCAGGGAAACGAGTGCGGTCATGGGGGAGGTGTCTTTTGTGTCGTTTGTGTACAATGTTTACAATATGCGACGAAATGTTGATTTCGTCAACTGAAATATTCAGACACAGCTCAAGAATGGTTATTTCACACCGGAACAGCAATTGACCAACATCGCCGTCCGCCAGCACTACGCTTTCGCGGGTTTAGCCGTCCATTCTTTAAATGCAATAACAACATCAAAATTATGGCTGGCAAGCAGGTCAGAAAAATATCTGGTGTGTACAGCACCACATATAAAAAGCAGTGGCCAAGTATCCAACTCTACTATCCGCTCCATCCAGTACCTTTCACGTTTTGCGTGCTCCGTACGCCGGAGCGCAGCACATGCCACTGGTGTTAAATTTTCTTCTTGACATGCAAGTTCGATGTCGCACTAAGAATACAGAGTTCTTTGCGAACTGATTTTGGCGGATCAGAATATTGATGCTTCAGTTGTAGCTGTGATGCAATTTCTTGCGGGATTGAATTCTGGATCGCCTTTTCGGTCAACGCTTCCTGACTCATTTCTTCAGCGATAGCGCCGGGTGAATGTTTTAAACACAAGTCACGCAACAATTGCCGGAACTGAGCAACATCGTCACTTGCAAGTGTGCCCTTTTGGTATTCATGCCAGGTGCCAAGTAAGATAATTTTTTTCATATCCGCATTGCCTGTCGCGAGACTTGCGGACATACACTACCAATGTATCCCCTGCGTGATCTGCGCGAACGCCATGGCTTCAGGTGTCATCTCGGCGTCTTTTCCGGCCTCGCCTTTTTTGCCCTGTGCAGCGGTTGAATCCGGGAACATACGGAATGCGGCGTTCAAGATAATTTTGGTCAGCTTCGGCGACACCGCGTGCAACACGGCACCGGCAATACCGAGGCGGGTGGCAATGCGCACCGGCTTGTAGACAATCGCTTCCACCACCAGATCAGCCGCTTGTTCAGGTGACAGGGTGGGCACCGAATTGTACATTTTGGTCGGCGCGATCATGGGGGTGCGCACCAGCGGCATATTGATGGTGGTGAAATGAATATTGTCATCGACAAACTCTGACGCGGCACAACCTGCAAAGGCGTCCAGCGCGGCTTTGGAGGCGACGTAGGCGGAGAAACGTGGCGCTTGGGTCAATACACCAATCGAGGAAATATTGATGATTTGGCCGCTCTTTTGTTTCATCATCGACGGCAAGAAACCCATGATGAGACGCAGCGAACCAAAATAATTAAGCGACATGGTGCGCTCAAAATCGTGGAAGCGTTCAAATGAATTGGCGATGCCGCGACGAATCGAACGACCGGCGTTGTTGACCAAATAATGGCAGGTGCCAAAGTCTTTCAAAACGGCCGCGACCAGTTTGTCGCAATCATCCAGGCTGGAAAGGTCACACGAATAAAATTTCGCCGTGCCACCGGCTGCTTTGATCTTGGCGAGAGTCTCTTTGGCCTTCTCCGGATCACGGGCGACAATGACCACCTTGGCACCGGCTTCGGCCACTTTAAGTGCGGTGGCTTCACCAATGCCCGAAGTGCCGCCGGTGACGACCACCACTTTGCCTTCGACCTTGCCGCGCAGGGTGCGATCAATAAATAAATCAGGGTCAAGATTGCGTTCCCAGTAATCCCACAAACGCCATGAATATTCCGGCAACTTGGGAACGCTAATGCCGGAACCCTTGAGTGCTTTGACGGTGTCGCGGTTGTCAAATTTCGTTGGGTAGGAAATGAAGGTGAAAACATCGCGCGGAATGCCCAAGTCGTTGAGAATTTGATTACGGGCGCGTCGTACCGGTGCCACCGACATCAGGCCCTGAATAACGTATTCAGGCATGAAGCTGAACATTTTGGCGTTCAGGCGCATGGTCATCTGTGGTGCGTGTGCGTCCTTGGCAAACATATTGAGAATTTCACCGATACGCATCGGCTCCGGATCGGTCAAATGGAAACAGCCACCGTCGAGGCCCTTTTTATGGGCGATGTGATCCATGGCGTCGACCACATAATCAACCGGCACGATGTTGATGCGGCCACCTTCGATGCCGATGGTCGGCATCCATTGCGGCAACATCTTGCGCATTTTTTGGATGAGCTTGAAAAAATAATACGGACCGTCGATCTTGTCGATTTCGCCGGTTTTGGAATGGCCCACCACCATGCCGGGGCGGTACACGCGCCAAGGGGTGGTGCATTCGTTGCGCACGATGGCTTCACTGTCGTGTTTGGTGCGGAAGTAGGGATGATCCAATTCCTCGGCTTCTTCAAACATGTCTTCGCGGAAGGTGCCATCGTACAAACCGGCGGCGGCAATGGAGGAGGTGTGGTGAAAACATCCGGCTTTGATGGCGGCGGCGAGTTCAACGGCATTGCGGGTGCCGTCAATATTGGCCGTTTGTTGGCTGGCTGCATCTGCAGCCATATCGTAAATTGCGGCAAGATGGAAAAAGTGTTTGACCTTGCCTTTGAGTTTGGTCAGATCAGCCGCGGCCAAGCCCAGTTTGGCTTTGCCGAGATCACCCACAATCGGCACCACGCGTTTTTGGGTTTTGGGATCGAGCCCCCACCAGGCAATCGTCGTGTCCAATTTTTGGACAGACTGTTTGCGCACCAAAACGTAAATGGTTCCTGCTTTGCCGTTATCGCGCTTTAATAAATTGGCAACCAAAAATTTGCCGACAAATCCGGTCGCGCCAGTGACGAAATAGGTCATGGTAAATTTCCTCGAAGATCGTTATGGTTTCGTTGTTTTGCGCATGCGCGTCAAAAGTCGATCAGCACGGCAGCTGAAGGCAGTTTACACCGGCATTCCGCTGTGGCGAAGTGGGTGATCCGTCAGCAGACGCGCTGCCGTTGGCAATGGGCTGAAAAAAGCATTGGCCGATCTGTTGTGCTGGCTGGGGATATATGATTTAGAGTTGTTCACTAGTGTCCCAATGTTTTGTGGCTGACATGCTGTAAATATATGATTCATATGCTGATATTGCGATTTCGAGCTGTTAACGATGTCGATTTTTCGC
>JAYTBF010000299.1:0-3212 GCA_043737175.1 Burkholderiales bacterium | reverse complement strand
AACCTCTCACTGACGCCATCACCTTCCCGTTTACATTTATCTACGTAGTCGGGCTGTGCGCTTTTATTAATTACTTCACTTCGCCCGGGCATTGGTGGGTACAGTGGGTCGCCTTTGGCATGGGCATCGCGCTCATCAGCATCTGGTTCCGCGCGTTTAAATTTCTGGTGGCAACCGTCGGGATCGCGGCGGTTGGATATTTCATTTATCGTTGGTGGAAAAATCGCCAGTCAATGAACAGCACCGCCGCTGCCGAAACGGCCTTTAGTGAGGCGCGGCAGATTGCACCGCCACCCTCATCGAATGTGGCCTGATTTCTGGTCACTGCTTGTCAATCAGCCCAAATACAAACAGATATGTCATCCAACCTGGCAAGACCAGTAGAACCCAAAGTCGATATCGTATCGTGTGATGCGATTCGTAAAGCCGAGCGGAAACTTCAAATTGACACCGCCGATATGCACTTTCATCCGCTCGAAATCATTGCTTTTTTCCGAAAGTGGCCGCGCAGCTTTATGCGCAACCTCATTTACACGCTGGTCTTTAATGCATTGTTTGCGGTTGGTTTTACGCTGATCGCGGTTCTTGGGCATTTGACCAGCGGTCGCGAGGTCATGCCGTCTGCTTTGCTTGGCGCGTTCACCAACAACCTGCTGATTTCAAACGTGATTGGCTTCGCGTTCTGGGGTGTGATGCATTTGATTGGTCCGGTCATGAGCTGGGTCAATGTGCAGGGTTTTTTTGCGGTGGTGATGTTCTACACCCTGATGGGTACCGCAATTGTCACCGGCAGTTTTTTTGTTGTGTCCCTTATTCCGGGGTACGCTGGGATCGGCCGCTGGTTGTTCACGGCGCCGCAGTTTGTGTCGAGTTTTATTATTGCGCTGATCATCTCGACTGTCATCAGCTTGATCTGGCAACGCCGAACCAAGGAGCTCGCGGGGCAGATCGCACTTGCGGAGGAGCGTGAGCGTTCCGAAGCCGCCGAACGCGCCGCCGTGCAAGCGAACCTGCGTGCGTTGCAGGCGCAGATCGAGCCGCATTTTTTGTTCAATACGCTGGCCAATGTCACCAGCCTGATTCATGCCCGGCCGGATGAAGCCAAAAAAATGCTGGAAGAATTTATCGGCTATTTGCGGGCGTCCTTGGATACGTCGCGGGAATCGGAAACCACCCTGGCAAAAGAGTTTGACTTCATGCAAAGTTATCTGGCGGTCCTGAAAGTGCGCATGGGCAATCGCCTGAATATTGCCGTTGATTTGCCAGATGATGTGAAGCAAATTCATCTGCCGCCGATGTTGATCCAACCGCTGGTTGAAAATGCGATTAAGCATGGATTGGAGCCGAAAATTGAAGGCGGTCAAATCAAATTATCAGCCCGTCGACATACTGACCGCATTGAAATCGAAGTGGTCGACAATGGTTTTGGATTTCAATCAACAACCTCGGATGGTGTCGGATTGATAAACGTGCGTGAGCGCTTGGAAAAATTGTATGCCGGGAAGGCATCACTGTCGATTGAGGAAAATATGCCGTCGGGTACTAAAATTGTTGTTTCCATTCCGGTTTGAAATATTTGATCGATGGCCAAAATTCAAAACAACTAATGAAAACTTTTACAGCGATTCTCGCCGACGACGAACAAAACCTGTCGGACTTCCTCAAGCAGCGCCTGAATACATTTTGGCCGGAGCTGGAAGTGCTGGCGATGGCCGCCAATGGCGCCGATGCATTGCGCTTGATCGATGATCACGCACCGGACATTGTGTTTTTGGATATCAAGATGCCGGGGCTGACCGGCCTTGAGGTTGCCGGCCGCATTGACGCACAAACCCATATCGTTTTTGTGACCGCATTTGATCAGTACGCTGTGGATGCATTTGATAAACAAGCGGTTGATTACCTGCTCAAGCCGGTCACAGACGAGCGATTGGAGCGGGCGATCACGCGGCTGAAGGACAAACTCAGGAGCAACGAGGCGCCCACGGATGTGGCGGCCATATTAAGATCGATCGCACACGTCCTGCCGAATACAAAGGGACATCACCTGCGGTGGATTCGAGCGACGGTTGGCGAGTTGACTAAACAAATTGCCGTTGAAGATGTGATGTATTTTCAGGCGCAGGACAAGTACGTGAGTGTTTATGTCAAGGAAGGTGCGCGCGAAGTCGAGGCATTGATTCGCACACCGCTGTCCGAATTGGTCACGCAGTTAGATCCGGATGCGTTTTGGCAAATTCACCGCTCGACTGTGGTTAACGTAGCGCGTATTGCCGGCACGGTGCGGGATGTGATGGGGCGCACCGTAGTTAAAATCAAAGACTCAAAGGTTGACCTGCCGGTCAGCCGGGCTTACACCCATTTGTTTAAGCAGATGTAGGCTTTTGTGTTTCGAGTGCGTGCTAGAATTTTCCCATGCTCAATATCATTGTGAATGGTCAACCGGCGGCCCGGCCGCCCAACACGTTTGTTGCGTCAATTGTTGCGGACATGCAGCTCGACGGCAAACGATTTGCGGTTGAGCGTAACGGCGAGATCGTGCCAAAAAGCCAGCTGACGGTCACACCCATTCAGGATGGTGATCGATTTGAAATAGTGGTCGCCGTTGGCGGCGGTTAAAAAAGCGCACGGGAGCCAACCTTGAATGAACTAGTTATTGCCGGAAAATCCTATCAATCACGTTTGCTGGTTGGCACTGGCAAGTATCGTGACTTTGCCGAGACACAATTGGCGATCGAAGCATCTGGTGCGGAAATTATCACGGTGGCGATTCGTCGCGTGAATATTGGCCAGGACGCGTCCCAACCCAATTTGCTCGATTATTTGCCACCATCGCGATTTACCATTTTGCCCAACACGGCCGGTTGTTACGACGCCAAGGAAGCGGTACGCACACTGCGTTTGGCGCGTGAATTGCTCGATGGTCACAAGCTCGTCAAACTCGAAGTGCTGGCCGACGAATCAACCCTGTTTCCAAATATGCCGGAGACCTTGATTGCCGCCAAAGAATTGGTGGCGGACGGATTTGATGTCATGGTTTATTGCTCGGATGATCCGATTCAGGCCAAGGCGCTCGAAGATATTGGCTGTGTGGCGGTGATGCCATTGGCTTCGTTAATCGGTTCGGGCATGGGCATATTGAACCCATGGAATCTGGAAATTATTTTGGATCGAGTCAAAGTGCCGGTGTTGGTCGATGCCGGCATCGGTAC
>JAYTBF010000298.1:0-7896 GCA_043737175.1 Burkholderiales bacterium | reverse complement strand
GGCGGTGGTCGCCACCTGCGGCGTCACGGAACCTTTTACCGCAACTCCGGCCGGCATGATTTTATAAATGCCGTCCTCACGAATCATCACCTGGCCGTTTTGGCGCAACAACATTTCCAGCGTCGGAATCAATTCACTGCGCGGAATGGCGCGGGTCAAACGAATGGTGACATTGCCGGTCGTTTGCGGATGGATCGTAAAGGACTCGCGCAACATATCGCCCAAGACAGACTGCACCACGGCGCGAATATCGAGCCCCTCGTAATTCAACGTGAACTCCTCCGCGCCCTTGGTCGCGGGTGGTGGTGGGGTTGTTTGACGAACAAATTTGCCGGTGCCCTGAAACAGCCGCGAACTGTCCAGCTGTGGCGTCTGCCGGGCGGGTGCGGCAGCAGCCGTTTCAGCGGGGGACGTTGCCGACGTTGTCGACGTCGGGGGCATGGTTTGACCCGCTGAAGATGACATCGATGCGGGAGGATTTGCAGGCATTGCGTCCGGTGCTTGGGTGCGCACCGGTGCCGCCACTTGGTTCGAAGCAACAACACCGACCGGTGCCGGCACTGCATTTGTATCCACCGCTTGGCCACCCTGATCTGGCGCGGTGGCTGCGCAACCAATCAACATCAATGGCAAAACCAAACCTGCCAACAATGCGCTCATTGTTTTTGACGACCGGACATTGGCTCGTTTGGATGCGGCAAAATTTCTCATGGTCATTCTGGTCATATTGGGCAACCGATTATGCGGGCGGGATTAAACAAAAAAGTTTGTGCTTGTTATTGCGGCAAATTCTGAAATCGTCGCCGACGCGTTTGCGGCGTGTTTGCATCGGCGGGCGGCGCGGTCACATCAACGTTGCCGGTGTTGCTAGCGTCAGGTGGACGTGGTCCAACATTTGGCCGCCCTTGCGTGGGGCCGACACCCGGTGGGGCGGTCGTCGGTGTGGGCGCTCCGCTGTCAGGGCCACCCATTCCGGGCGGAGGAACCTGACCACCCGGACCCGCCATGGCCGTGCCGCCCGGCATGGAGCCGCCCATTGGATCCATTGGCCGCGGCTGGTTGGATTGACCAGGCGAACCGGGCTGACCCGGCGCGGCAACGTGAGTAGGCAAAGGTTTCGGTGAGGCCGAGGTACGCAATGACAACTCTTCACTGTCGTCCCCCTGCCGCAATACCACCTTATTGGCTTCGACCTTCGCCACCGTCATGCCATTGAATTCGCTGCCCATATTCACGCGATGGGTTTTATTGGTGGCGGCCTCGAATAAATACGCGACGGACACCTCAGCGCTGATGGTAGTGCCGGCCAATTTAAATTGGCCTTTTTTCATCGCTGTTTGAGACGCGGTGCTGGCCGGTGCCGGACGGCGCGTCGGCACAAACAGGGGTCGCTCAACTGTTTCTTTGTAATGAGCGGTCATTGGTGCAAGACCATAAACCGGCAAAATTTTGCTGTCGAGTGTGGCGACGCGTGGTGTTGATTCCGTTACGGCCTCACCAACCAATAATCGCCCCCAATCGGTTTCCCAGCCAATCACGCCCACCGTTGTTATCAAAGACAGACCCAACAGACTGCTGATGATATATCGCGGCGTGATCATTTTTTGCTCCCGACCGGTGCGTTCGCCACCGCTTTTACCTCAGGCTGCTTGCCCGTATTTTGCTCGGACGCGATCGGTGCCAAGCCGGACACATCAAACTGTACAAACATATCTGGCTCAAAACCCGGCTGCGGTTTGAATCCGGATGGCACTTGCGCACGAATGATCAGGTTTTCAATAAACAAATATGGTTCGCGGCTTTCCAAGGCATACAACACCTGGCGCAAGTTCTGGATATTGGCGGTCATCTGAATATTGCCGTTGATCACACGATATCCATTGTCGTCCTTGTGTGCCAACAACTGCGATGACAACACCCGGCCGTTATTGGTTTCGATAATGCCTTTCACCACATCCTGTAAGTCCGCGCCCATCAACGCCGGTGTCGCACCTTTCAGGAAATATTTTTTGGTGTCCTTGGCCTTGAGAAGTTCGGCCGCCTGCAGTAACTTGGGCCGCAATTGATTGAGGGCGGTGTAACTTTCAAGTTGCCGCACCATGCGTAGTTCGCTGGTGTGCTCGCGTTGATACAGCCACCAGGCGGGGATGGTCACCATCGCCGCCAGCAAAAGCGCGGTCAGCGCAAACAAGACAAGTGCGGCCAAGCGGTTTGATCGGGGCGTTCCAAAGCTGAACGGACGGACGGAGGTGTTCATGGCGTGACCACCAGCTTGTTGGTTGCCATCGGCGCGGGCGTGGCAATGGCTGGGGGGACGGGTGCAGACGGGCTGACTAATTTTGTTGGCACTGCAGACTTGCCTTGGTCGATTTTATTGCCGACTGCTGCGGCTGGTTTAACAACGGCCGTAGCCCGGCCTGATGTTGTCTGCGGTGGCAGGGGTGGTGCCATCGGCGCGGCCTGCGATGATGATGAAGGTGATGGCGGCGGGACGGACGGCACAATCACAACAGGCTTTTCAACCGCCGCAAGCAAATCAATCATTTCAGGCGCGGTTCGGGGTTTGACCTCGGTGGCAATTTGAAAACGTTCGGTGTTGGGCTGTGAACCGCGCGTAGTTTGCGCCCGTTGGGTGGTGTTTTGCAAAAGGCTGGACTGTTCAAGCAATTCAATCATTTTTGACGCCGATGCGGCTTCACCAATCAGCTGAATTTCACGCGTGGCCGGTTTGGCCGTCGAACCTTTGCTGGCCGGTACCAGTTTCATTTCAAAACTCTGCAGCCAGGTGGTGTCCGGTGACAGTTTGGTCAGCTCCTCAACAACATCGATGGCCGGAAAAGCGGCATATTTTTTACCGGCGGCATATTGATATTGCTGCTGATGGCGCTGAAATTCACTTTCAACTTTGCGCGTGGCTTCGGCCTCAACACGGGCCTTTTCGACCAACGGGGTCATGGTGTTGATATGGCTGCGGGTCAATAAAGTCGGCACCACCATTGCGGCCAGAATGGACGCCACCAGCGCCAGCAACAAACCGATGTTCACTTTTTGCAAGGTGGTTAAGCGCCGTGCGGGACGATCCTGAACCGGCAACAACTCAATATGGTGTGCGTCACCCACCAGACCGAGCGAAACCACACGACCGCCGCCATTGCGCACCTTCTGCAAAGTGACGTCCACCATGCGCCTGAGCACCATCGTCAGCTCAACGTCGACCTTGGCAACGCCGTCGGCACCATCAAATCGTTGCACCACCCGGTGCGCCAGGTAAACCTGCTCGTGTGTAAACGGGGTTTGTCTGTCCAAATCGTTGGCCAGCACTTCGTCGAGGTTTTCTTCGACCGCGCCGGGGTAGCTGGCAATTTTTTGTAAAACTGCATCGCGCGCCAACAAAATTCGCACGTCACGACCATCAAGCCGCGCCATAACCGGCAACACGCCGTCGGCGGCCAGTGTGATCGTCACGGTGTTGGCGCGATCCACCCAATATTTTTCAATCAGCGGCGTGAAGTGGCTGGCCAGCTCAGTCGACCACCAGCGCCAAAAAGGCACGAGAAACCGCGGCGCGCGGATATTGGCAACGGCGCGGGCGGCGGGACGGGCGACAGAATTGGGCATGACCGTAGACATAAGTCTTACATGTTACCTTTATGGTGCCGGATTCGGCAGACCCGACGGACCTGCCAGCTTGGTTACGCCAGCGGAAGTGTTACCAGTTGTTGCCGGATTTTCGATGATTTTGCCATCCGTAGTGGTGATTCCCGCCAACTCAGATGGGTTGGCAGCCAACTCGCGGCCCTGTTTCCACGATAAATACGCAAATGGTCGCCGCGTATCGGTATAACGCCGCACCACCACTTCGCGGATAAAACGATTGCCATCTTGAAACACCGCCTCGGTGCGAATGCGGGTCGGTGTATTGGCCGTCGACTGGCTGCGAAACAGGTTTTGCTGAAAAGTCGGCACCGGTAAACGACTGGCACGCGCCAGATCCCGGCGCGTCAAATAGGCGTCTATTTGTTCGTCACTCACGTTTGGCAAGGCGCGCAACACATCACGTGTGGCGATCTGTTCATTGATGCCAGGCTGGCTCGAAAATACGGTGATGAGTGGTGCCAGTCGCTGATATAAATCGGCCGTCACGCCCAACACCAGCCCCAGCTCCTCGACCGATTGAAAAGGCGCATTGGCCGGGCCATAATTTAAGTCCGCTGCGGTGTAATCAACGGCTTCCGCACCGCGCGGCCGTTTTTGTGAATCGGCATCACGCCAATCAGCGATGGCATCCACCAGTTTGAGCGCGTCATCCTCAAGCAGCCCTTGTGACAACAACAAACCACGCATGAGCTGCGCATTGGCGGTATTAATGTCGATGCGCCCGGTTTCGTCCTGCATGCTGATATTGACGGCCAGGTCCCCGTAACGCCATTCGCGACTGCTGCCATCCGCGATCCAACGGCCTTCGGTATTTTGCGGTTTAAACAACTCATAAATCGCCCGTTGTAATCCCGCGTCCGCCAGCGTCTCGGCTTTCACCCGCGCCACCGAGTTGCCGACCACATTGACCTCGGTGCGCATGGTGTGTAAAAACGACACCGCAATCACACTCAGCAACGTGATGATCCACAGCACCAAAATCAGCGCCACCCCGGATTGTTTGGATGCGCGTCTCATCGTGGTCGCGGCCCACAGACCCGCGTAAATCCATTTGCCAAACAGCCGGCTTCCTCGCCAATTTTCAGTGCCACCACCATTTCGAGTTTTTCCCGCCCGGTGTCGATGCTTAACTTCAACAACATCGGTAATCGCACCAGATCGCGCCATTCGCTGCGCCAGCTTGGCTCATTCAAATCGGTCTCGCTGCCAAAATAAGAAATTTCGAAGGCGGTGACATTTTCCATGATTCGCACCGGTGGAATCGCAGTGGTATTGGCATCAAATGCCGACGTGCCCGAGGCGGCGTTGTTCAGCCCGTCAAAATTTTGCGCCTGCACATCAAACACCTGCCGATTGAGCTGCAAAATTCCGCCGTCCAGCAACGCCAGCTCCGCCCACTGCAAGCCCGCCGCGCCACCATTTTGGCGCGCGGCGTCCAGATTCAATGCGGTGACATATTTGAGACTGGTTGCACTACCGTCCAGCGCAATGTAGGCCTGCGGCACACCGCGCCAGCGCGTGGGGAAAATTTGTCCCAATTCGCGACGTAAAAAATGTTCGCTGGTGCGCCAATTCGCCGCCGACTCCACCCGCGCTTCACCTGTGTCCCAAGCGCGCATACCGATGTTGAGTGCGGCATAAATCAAACCCATCATCATTGTCAGCAGAGTGATGGCCAGCATGGTTTCGATCAGCGTAAATCCACGCACGCCACGCACCCCACATGCTCCACGCGCGCCACGCGTTCCACGTCGGCGACCCAGACTGTGCGTTTTTGTATCACCGTGGCGGGCAAAATTTTTACTCACAGTCGCGGCCCGATTTTCATGGTGTTAAGCGTCACCACCCGTTCGCGCCCATCGTCGGTCTTAAACATCACGCGTAATTCAATTTCATACAGCCGCACAAACATTAAGGCGTCGACATCGACATTGCCCAGCGTGGTGGCGGCAGCGTTGTTGGTTGGAGCGGTCAGGCTCGAAGGCAACGGCGTGCCACTGGCCTGCGCATTATCGATTGCAGCCAATTCCAAACTGGAGCGAATCAGCGGTTCACTCGACGACGAATAGGCCTTCATTGCCAATTGCCATGCAAAGTCTTGGTCGAATTGACCACTGGTCTCGCCTTCGCTGATGGCCTCTTCAACACCCAGCGCGGCCAATTTTGACTCGGCAAAAATGGCGGCCTTGGCATAGCGGTTGGCGACATCCGCATTGTTTACACCGCGCGAAAAAATGGCCATTAACGTTGCCATCACCACCGCCAGCAGGGTAAACGCGACCAACACCTCAAGCAAAGAAAATCCACAAACACGAGCAGTGGAGCTCTGTTTCAGGCATTTTTGCCTCATGATGCCCGTCCTGCTTGCACTTTGGCAACCGAATCGGTAACCGTGACACGACCGGACAGCCAGTCAATATCGATGAAAAATTCGCGTTCTTTGGCCAAAACCGTCACCCGCCCACCGTTAGATGAACCGTCCGGATAAAAACGAAAACTCGCCGACTGCGCGTTGATTTGATCGGCCTCGGAATTGAGCAATTTGATGGTCAATTGTGGGTTGAGTTTATGAACACGATCATCAAACGTGGCAGTGAGTTCATTGCTGTCGACATTAATCGACACAAACGATTCACGCCGCGTGTTGATGGCGTGGTCGCGCGCCATTTTCATGGCGGCGGCGATGGTGCGCACATTGGCTTTGAGTTCGCTGCCTGATACACCGCTGCCGAACATTTTCGGTGCCAGCGTAAACATGACGGCGGCGAGTGAAATGACCAGAATAATTTCCAGCAGCGAAAATCCGCGCTGACGGGTGGCCCGCCCAACGCGGCGGCAATTAAAGTTGTCTGCGCGCCCGTGTTTCAGCACGTCACCACCTCGTCGAAACCACACATACCTGCGCACACCTTTGCACCAATCGTTTTGTCTGGCTAATCCCACGAATTGATATCACGATTGGGGCCGTCGCCCCCCTCTTTGCCGTCCGCGCCCAATGAGGTCAGGTCATAGGCACGATTGGCATCACCCGGTGATTTGTAAATCAGGTTGTTGCGCCACGGGTCTTTTAATTCATCGGCATTTTTGACGTACGGACCGTTCCAATTCGAAACATTACCCGGGTTGGTCAGCAACGCTGTCAGCCCTTCCTGCGAATTCGGATAACGCCCGGTATCGAGTTTGTACAAATCCAGCGGCCCCGACAAACTGGTCAATTTTGCTTTGGCTATGCGCGCCTGCGCCTGTTCTTGTTTGCCAAAAATATTGGTTGCCGCCCACGCCGCGATCAAACCAATGATGGTGACAACAATAATAATTTCCATCAATGAAAATCCGCGTGCGGATTTTGCGTTCATGGGTAAATTTCTGAATGTTGCAATATTTGCTTTCATTGTTTCCTCGTGCGTTGGTCTGAAATGGCGGTGGATCGCACACGCCTTACTAGCGATAAATCAAAAACATGTAACCACAGATAAACACAGATGAACACGGATAAGATCAAAGGCAATTCAATGCCGGACAAACAATTTGGAAATCGACTGGGTTTTATCTGCGTTCATCTGTGTTCATCTGTGGTTCCGTCCGCCGTTGATTTTCACAATTAGAACGGCAAATCCATCATGTCAAACATCGGACTCAAGATGGCAAAAATAATGATGCCGATGGTGATGGCCAGTCCAATAATCATCACCGGTTGCAATAACGCCAGGGCACGTTTGATGGCGGTGGCGACTTCGCGATCATAAACATCTGCCACTTGCATTAACATTTCTTCGAGCTTGCCGGTTTCTTCCCCCACGGCAATCATTTGCACGGCGAGTTTTGGAAACACACCGGTTTCCATCATCGGTTTGGCCATGCCACGGCCTTCCTTGAGCTCACGCGACACCACTTCAACCGCGCCGCGATAAACCGCGTTACCGAGGGTGTCTTTGAGTATCGACAGCCCTGCCAATAACGGCACGCCGTTTTGCAAGAGGGTGGCGAGGGAACGTGAAAATTTTGCCATTTCAACCTTGGCGGCCAATGGTCCGGCGACCGGCCAACGAAGGATACGTTTGTCCCAACCCACCCGCGATACCGGGTTGGTCCATGATCGTTTTAACAACCAGATCACCAGCAACAATCCGGCAATCACAATCGGCCAGTTGCCGCGCAGAAATAGTCCAAGGGTCAACACCACATCGGTAACCAAGGGTAACGTTTTCCCGGCCTGGTCAAATATCTGTTTGAACTGCG
>JAYTBF010000297.1:0-3228 GCA_043737175.1 Burkholderiales bacterium | reverse complement strand
TCGGTGCACTCGCTAATGCCGGTTTCCCACCGTTCTCCGGATTCTTTTCCAAGGATTCGATTATCTTGGCTTTGCACGCGAGCAACATTCCGTTTGCCAGTTACGCCTACGTCGCGGCGATGGCAGGTGTGTTTGTTGGCGGTTTGTATTCGTTCCGCCTGGTATTTTTTGCCTTCCACGGTAAAGAGCGTTTTGCCGAAGCCCATAAGAACGATAGCAAGGATGCGCACGATCATCACGATGACGATCATGCACATCATGGTTTGGCTCCAGGTGAAAAACCACACGAAACCCCATGGGTGGTGACATTACCGTTGGTCTTATTGGCCATCCCGTCGGTATTCATCGGTTGGATAACCATTGAGCCGATGTTATTTGGTGGTTATTTTTCAGACGCGATTGCGCAAACCGGCACCATGGCTGAATTAAAGAAAAATTTCCACGGTGCCTGGGGTATGGTGACTCACGGCCTGATGACCTTACCGTTTTGGTTGGCCCTGGCCGGTGCCGCCACCGCTTGGTATGGATATATCCACAACCCGGAATTCCCTGCCAAAATGCGCGTCAAATTTTCCTGGTTGGTGCGAATTCTGGAAGACAAATACGGCTTTGATCGTTTCAACGATTGGTTTTTTGCCGGCGGTACCCGCGCCATCGGCAACGCGTTTTGGAAATACGGTGACGTCAAAATCATCGACGGCATTTTTGTCAACGGCACTGTGAACGTGATCGGCTGGTTTGCCGGTGTCGCGCGCCGTATCCAAACCGGTTATTTGTATTCCTATGCGTTCTGGATGATTCTCGGTGTATTCGGGCTATTAACTTTGGTGTTTTTGAAACTTTACTAAATTGACAATTCCTTGATCGTTTGAACAAACGGCGGGGAAGGGCAAAAAGAATAAATGCAAACAAGTTCCTACATTTTGAGTCTGGCCATTTGGGTGCCGATTGTGGTCGGTGTCCTGGTGTTGTTTTTACACCGCGATGAGCAAAAATCGGCGGCGCGCTGGGTCGCGTTAATCGGTAGCCTCATGGGGCTGGCAGTCACCTTGCCACTGTGGGTCTGGTTTGACAATGGCACGGCGGCAATGCAATTTGTCGAGCGCGCCAGCTGGATTGCGCGTTACAACATCCACTATGCGTTGGGTGTGGATGGCATTTCAATGTTGTTTATTTTGCTCAATAGTTTCACAACGGTGCTGGTGATTATTGCCGCCTGGCAGGTCATCAACGAAAAAGTCTCGCAGTATCTGGCGGCATTTTTGATCATGTCGGGGCTGATCAACGGCGTGTTTGCCGCCACCGACGCGATTTTGTTTTACCTGTTCTTCGAAGCCATGTTGATCCCGATGTTTTTGATCATCGGCGTCTGGGGTGGCCCACGGCGCGTGTATGCAGCGGTGAAATTCTTCCTGTACACCTTACTCGGTTCGTTGCTGATGCTGGCGGCGTTGATTTATTTGTACAACGTCACCAACGGCAGTTTTGATATTGTTGATTTTCAGCGAGTGCCGCTTGGCCTCACCGCGCAGACATTAATATTCTTCGCCTTCTTCGCCTCGTTTGCCGTCAAGGTGCCGATGTGGCCGGTGCATACCTGGTTGCCGGATGCCCACGTCGAAGCACCCACCGGTGGTTCGGTGGTGCTGGCGGCAATCACATTAAAAATCGGTGCCTACGGTTTTCTTCGGTTCAATCTGCCAATCGCCCCGGATGCGTCACAGGCGTTGTCAGGATTCATGATCGCGCTGTCGTTAATCGCGGTGGTCTATATCGGTCTGGTCGCGTTGGCGCAATCCGACATGAAAAAGCTGGTGGCGTATTCATCGATCTCACACATGGGTTTTGTCACGCTGGGATTTTTCATCTTCAACTCGCAAGGTATTGAAGGTGGCTTGGTGCAAATGATTTCCCACGGCTTTATTTCCGCCGCAATGTTCCTGTCGATCGGTGTGCTTTATGACCGAGTGCATTCGCGGGAAATATCCGCTTACGGCGGGGTGGTCAATACCATGCCGAAGTTTGCATTTTTTGCGGTGTTTTTTGCCATGGCCAACTCCGGCTTGCCCGGCACCTCGGGGTTTGTCGGTGAATTCATGGTGATCCTCGGTGCGATGAAAGCGAACTTCTGGTTTGCGTTCGCCGCTGCCACCACTTTGATTCTGGGCGCGGCTTACACGTTGTGGATGGTCAAGCGGGTGATTTTTGGCGAGATCGCCAATGACAACGTGCGCGCACTGGTTGACCTGAACGCCCGCGAAATGGTGATGCTGACCGCCCTCGCATTGTTGGTGTTATTGATGGGTGTTTACCCGCAACCCTTTACCGAAGTGATGCATGTTTCAGTGGATGCCCTGCTGAAACACGTGGCACTTGGCAAATTGAATTAGGCATGACTATGACGTTAGCTGAAGTAAATCTTTCTATCGCCGGACCGGAACTGTTCCTGCTGGGAATGACTTTTGTCATCATGCTGGTGGATCTGTTTGGTGACGACAATAAACGCGCTGGCCGTTTATATTTCGGCAGCCTTTTGACCATTGCGCTCGTCACCGTTTACGTCGTGTTGGTTGCCGGCGCGAAACCGCAGATTGCCTTCACCGGCATGTTTGTGGTGGATCAAATGTCGACTATCCTGAAGGTGTCGCTGCTGATTGGTGTCGGCGTGTTGTTTGTGTACAGCCGCAATTATCTTGAAACGCGTAAATTATTCACTGGTGAATTTGCCCTGTTGATGTTATTTGCCACTCTCGGCATGATGGTGATGGTGTCGGCCAATCATTTTATTCCGCTGTATTTGGGCTTGGAAATTCTGGCGCTGTCGACCTACACAATGGTCGCATTAAACCGTGATTCGGCGACCTCAACCGAAGCGGCCATGAAGTATTTCATCCTTGGTGCGTTGGCATCCGGCATGTTGTTGTACGGCATGTCGATGATTTATGGTGCGACCGGTTCGCTCGACGTGTCGGTGGTGGCAAAAACGATCGAACTGTCGCGGGCCAACAATCCATTGATCACGTTTGGGTTGGTGTTTGTTGTCTCCGGGCTCGCGTTCAAATTAGGCGTGGTGCCGTTTCATATGTGGGTGCCGGATGTGTACGAAGGTGCCCCGACCCCGATGGCGATGTTTATTGGTTCCGCGTCCAAGATTGCTGCGTTTGGTTTTCTGGTGCGTATTCTCGGTGATGCACTCGCCGGTGCCAGCAATGACTGGCAGGGCATGTT
>JAYTBF010000296.1:0-7909 GCA_043737175.1 Burkholderiales bacterium | reverse complement strand
CAAAAACCCTCAAGGCGGCGGCGAAAACGCACAATGCGTGGGCGTCAATATTGGTCAAAATTTTCATCGGAATTGTTGCTGTATTAGGCGTGTTGTTTATCGTCGGCATGATTGGCTTGGCGACGGATGCGATTCCCATGCAGATTGGCAATACTAACATTTCCGGAATTGAAGGCATGGCCATCGGCACGATCGCATTTTTATTGGCGTTTGGAATCCTGTCGATTGTTGCGCTAATCTTAGTGGCGGTGATTTATGGATTGGGATTTTTGTTTGTCGGACTGGCCATTAGTATTCCGCTGATGATTTTGGTGTCACTATTTCCGGTGCTGGCACCATTTGTTGTTATTGGATTTGGTGTGTATTGGTTTTGGTGGCGTAAGAAAAACAAATCCATCATCATTAAGCCGCCAAATGCCTGAGCAACACGTTTGATATCCTTGAACGATATTGAAAAGTTATTTGAAAAGAAAAGGTCATGACATTTACCGCAATCCTTGCTGAAGACACGTTCGAGGGGAAAACGCAATGCATGCTTTGCACCCGCGAACGCACAAGCGCCATACAGGGCGCGCGTGAATAATACAGACCTCGTTAATCGTTGAGAAAAGATCATGACATTTACCGCAATCCTTGCTGAAGACGAACCCATCTTACGCGCGCAACTCAAAACCAAACTTGGCAAGCTGTGGCCGGAGTTGCAGATTGTTGCCGATGTCGGCGACGGTGAAGCCGCCCTGGAAGCCATTGCCACTCATCAACCGACGCTGGCCTTTCTCGATATACAAATGCCGGAAATGACGGGGATTGAGGTGGCGAGAAGCCTGGCCGCAAATCGTGATCTGAAATGCCATATTGTGTTTGTGACGGCGTTCGACCAATATGCTGTTGATGCATTTGACACCGGCGCAATTGACTATGTGCTCAAGCCCTACAGCGACGAACGCCTGCAGGCGGCGGTCGAGCGCCTCAAACAACGCCTTTCCGCCGTGCCTGCCCAGCCGCAGGATTTGGACGCACTCATGCGTCATTTGGCCAAACAGCTCAAGCCGGATACTGAAAAACTAAAGTGGATCAAGGCCAACATCGGATCCAATTTGCGTTTGATCCCTATTGATGAAGTATTATTTTTTCAGGCGGATGAGAAATACACACTGGTGGCGACCAAAGAGTTTGACGCCTTGATCAAGACGCCGATCAAGGAGCTGCTGGAAGGCGTGGATGGCGAAAAATTTTGGCAAATTCACCGCTCCACCATCGTCCAGGCCGGTGCAATTGAAGCGGTGACACGTGATTTTCGTGGCCAGGCGACGGTGCGTGTCAAAGGCCGCAAGGAAAATTTGACTGTATCGCGACCGTTTTCACACCTGTTCAAACAAATGTAGGACATCGTCCTGCTGTCTGCCGGGGCAGATTCGCACCCATTTGCATCGTATTGGTCGCTGATTCCTTGGTTTTGTCCGTTTGCAGCGGAAAGCCAAGCCAGTCTCCGGCAGAATCCCTCTGTCATCATTTTTTGGTTCTTTGCTCATGAAACCATTTCCCTGGCGTTTCTGGATTACTTTTACGTTGGTAGTCGGGCTTGGCCCTGCCATCGGTGGAGGCGTGGGTTTTGGCTCCGGATTCAAATCGGTTTGGATCGGAATATTTTTTGGGCTACTTTTAGCCATTACTTTTGTTGCCACCGCAGCCATTTGGTATCGTCAAACCATGCGCCGCCGCGACCCGGCATTTACGTTTTACGATGCGTCCATGCGGTGTGAGGCAACGTTTGAATTGCCTGTTGATGCCGCAGACGGATTCCAATTGTGTTTACATGCGCTTAACGCCGTGTCTGGATTTCACGCTTCACGGGTAGATCCGACGGCCGGTGTTATTGAAGGCTTAACCGGCGGCGGCAATGTTGGTTATTGGTCGTTTGGTTCACCGGGAGAGCGACTGTCTGTGGAGGTTAAGGCGGTTGGCGAAGGCGCATCGCGTGCCCGTGTTCATAGCAAACCCGGCACCTACATGCTGGCGATGGATTTTGGTAAAAATCGCCAGAACATCAATAATATTTCAGCGCATATCAATCGTGAATTGCAAATTCGATTTGAACAAGCGCGCGATGCGGCAGAAAAAGCCGAAATGCAACGCTCACTTTCCGCCGCGAAACTAAGCGCGTTGCAGGCGCAGATCGAGCCGCATTTTTTATACAACACCCTGGCTACCGCACAATCATTGACACGTAGTGATCCCAAACGGGCGGAACAAATGATCGGTCATCTCATCGCTTTTCTCCGCACCTCGTTGCCAAAACAAAATAGCGTTGATTCCACTTTGGGTCAGGAGTTGGATCGGGTGTCGGCGTATTTGGAAATTATGAAAATTCGCATGGGCGCACGCTTGCAATACACGGTGAAAGTTGCCGACGAATTTAGAGGTGTTCGATTCGCGCCGATGGTATTACAAACCCTGGTTGAAAACGCCATCAAACACGGATTGGAGCCACAGCCAGGCGCGGGAACGGTAACCATCGAAGCGATGTTGCATGCGGATCGATTGGCTGTTCATGTTGGTGATGACGGCATGGGTATTTCCGCAGAAACGGCAGGCAGTGGCATCGGCTTAAAAAATGTCCGTGACCAGTTGCATCTCATCTATGGAAAAAATGCAGATTTCACCTTACAGCGTAATCAGGAGAAGGGCATGACTGCAACCATTACCATACCGTTGGGAACAAATTTATGAGCTTGACCGCAATTGTTGCTGAAGACGAAGCGCTGTTGCGCGCGGACTTGGTCAAGGCCTTACAGGAACTCTGGCCGGAATTGACTATTGTTGCTGAAGCCGAAGATGGCGCGCAGGCGCTAGAGGAAATAGCCGCCAAAAAACCAGACATCGTTTTTTTAGATATTCGTATGCCCGGTTTGAGTGGACTCGATGTTGCCGCCGCACTTCAGCACATGGAGGTGATTCCGCAAATTGTTTTTGTCACCGCCTACGAGCAATATGCGATCGACGCGTTTAAAAAAGGCGCGGTCGATTATTTGCTCAAACCAATCGACAAAACACGCTTGCTTGAAACCATAAACCGGCTCAAAAGCCGTTCCAATCAAGGTGTTTCGCCAAACAAGTTGGCGGAAGTCATGCAACAACTGGCGTTATCGGCGCCTGCTGCGAAGCCGCCACTGACGTGGATTACCGCCAGCGCAGGTAAAGACACCCGTCTGATCATGATTGAAGATATTGCCTATTTTCAGGCCGACAACAAATACACGGTGGTCATGACCGCAGAGGGTGAGGCGCTGATCAAAAAGCCGATCAAGGAGTTGCTTGAAGAATTGGATTTCGGCCAATTTCGACAAGTGCATCGTTCGACTATTGTGAATTTGCGTGCCATCAAGGCGATTGCGCGGGATGAGACCGGCAAAGGCGTGATTCACTTCAAGCTTTGCAAGCAAACAGTCCAGGTCAGCCAGCCGTTTATGCATTTGTTTCGCAATATGTGATTCGAATAATTGCGTGCGGCAAGCGCGCCGGTATCGGAGTTTGCCGATTTCGGTGAAAATAGAGCCTTACACGTGAGGGTTCTATGATCTATGCGCTCGGCAACAAATCGCCGCAATTAAAAGGCGGCAACTACATCGCCCCTAATGCCGCCGTCATCGGCGACGTGGTGCTGGAGAAAAATGCCAACGTTTGGTGGGGTGTGACCATTCGTGGCGACAGCAACACCATCACCCTGGGCGAGAACGTCAACATTCAAGATGGATCGGTGTTGCATACCGATGAAGGCATCGCACTCACGCTTGAAAAAAATGTCTCGGTCGGACATATGGTGATGTTGCACGGCTGCACGGTGCGCGAGGGTTCGCTGATCGGCATCAAAGCGGTCATTCTCAACAACGCGGTGATTGGTCGTGATTGTTTGATCGGCGCGGGATCGTTGATTGCCGAAGGCAAAGTCATACCCGACCGTTCGTTGGTGCTTGGCGCGCCGGGCCGTGTCGTTCGCCAGCTGAGTGACGATGAGGTAAAAATGATCCACTGGATTTCCGGTCATTACGTCGAAAATGCCGCGCGTTACCAACGTGAACTTACTGTCGTCGCCTAATTGGCGGCAACGGTCCGATCGAATATGCAACAAGCCGCCACATCTGCCGTCACATCCGCCGCCAACGAGATAAATACACGGCGTTCTCGCGCGGGTCGCGGCGCCCTGTTTATTTACATGCTGTTATTGATGTTTGTGAGCCTGAATCCATTTTCGGGCTGGCAGTTGCCGCAAACCCTCACATTATTTGACTGGCCAAAATACGTCACTAATTTTGATGTGGCCATCAATATTGTTGCCTACCTGCCGTTGGGCGGCATGTTATTGCTGGTCTGCCAGCGGCGCATGTCGCCGACTGACACCAGTCGTGCACGGTTTATTGCTTGGTGTGTGGCGGTGATTGGTGGATTTTGCCTGTCTGTGGCCATGGAGTTGCTGCAATCCATGTTGCCGTGGCGGGTTTCATCGCCGCTCGATGTGGTGGCCAATACACTTGGTGCGGCCATCGGCGCGACGATATTACTGATGCCACTGGGCAGCCGCACATTTTCGGTGTTTGTTAGCTGGCGGCAGCGACATTTCAATCGGGACTCGTTTGTTGACTGGGGTTTGATATTGTTGGGGATTTGGTTTGTCGCCCAGTTGAATCCGGCGATTCCTTTTTTTGAAGCGGGGCTGATTGGACATTCCGGTAATGATGGCAAATTCGGCAACAGTGATTTGTACCCACTGGTTGGCAACACCGCCTATGACCCGCTCATATTGTTGCCCCAATCGGTTGGTAAGGCACTCAATGTGACCGCTTTTTCACTGTACGTTTCGTTATTGTTGCACCCGTCAAAACGGGTTTTGCCGTATGTGGGTCTGATACTCATTGTTGGCCTGTTGGCAAAATTCGCCATGGCCGCATTGTTACTCAAAGCGCCATTGGTCGCCTCGTCGCTGTCGCCCGCAACTGTTTTTGGTGTCGGCGTCGGATTGGTTTTGTTTGTATTTTTTTCCGGCGTTCGTTATCGTTGGCGCGCATTCTGGGCGACCCTGCTGGTTTTTACCGGTGGTGTGTTGGCCAAGCTGTCCAGTGTGTATGGGGCCTTAAATGAAACACTGACCCTGTTCAGCTGGCCTCACGGGCAAATGGCGAATTTCACCAATATGACAAGATGGCTGAATGAAATCTGGCCCGTTGCAGTACTATTATTTTTAGCCACGATTTTTATTCGTTCTGGATACGATTCGAGCGACCGTTCACCTGACACCACTAAAATTGTTTAATCAGGAATCGCCAATGAGTTATTACCAACACCACGTGTTTTTTTGTTGCAATCAACGCAAGGACGGAGAGCAGTGCTGCGCCCAACAGGGTGCGGAAGACATTCGCGGCTACGCCAAACAACGCATCAAACAACTCGGGCTGAGTGGCGAAGGGCGCATACGCATTAACATCGCCGGTTGTTTGGATCGATGCAGCGAAGGGCCGGTGTTGGTGGTTTATCCAGAGGAGGTCTGGTACACCTATGTTGACAAGAGTGACATCGATGAAATTATCAGCGAACATTTACAAAATGGCCGTGTGGTTGAACGGTTAAAAATCTAATGGCCACCCGTTTTCCAAACGAAAAATCACTGATCCAGGGTGCGGCCGGTGTCATCGAAATTGCCGCGCATGTACCGGTTGAAATCGAACCGCGTGCCGTTGCCATTGTTGCACATCCCCACCCGTTGTTTGGCGGCACCATGGACAACAAGGTGACGACCACACTTGCGCGCGCAATGTACGACGCTGGTGCCGCCACCTACCGTTTTAATTTTCGCGGCATTGGCAAAACAGAAGGTGTGCACGACGATGGGCGCGGTGAAACAGGCGATATGCTGGCGGTAATTACCCACGCGCAAAGTGAACATCCAAATTTGCCGTTGTGGTTGGCGGGATTTTCGTTTGGCGGCGCGGTTGCGTTGGCGGCTTCAGAAAAAATCGCCATCGAAGAATTGGTGTTGATTGCACCGGCCTTTCAGCGCATGTCGCACTGGTCGAATACCACCGGCGGCAATCCACCCGTCTCCACACTGCTGATTCATGGCGAAAAGGACGACACGGTGCCGATGATGGATTCGCTCAATTGGGCACGCAAACACGACATTTCTGTTTGTGTTGTTCCTGACGCGGATCACTTTTTTCATTTGCGTCTACACTTCATCAAACGATTAACACTGCGCCACCTCGGCGCGCGTGAGTCGAGTGCGGAAGCCGCGCCGGATTAATGGTCGTAAATCCGATCAATATCGCACCAAGCAATAGGGTTTCGTTATAGCCATGATTTGTGTCATATTGGATGGTCAACAAAACCTCCAAACTAACGTTTTTCCCTTTAAACACGTCAAACCCTGCCAATCCGCATGTTGAACGCAATCCCACTGTTCCACGACTTGAACAATATGCAGCTCGCCAGTATTGGTGCGCATTTGTCGATGCGGGTTTTTGAGAAGGGTGAGTTTGTATTGCGCGAAGGTGAGCAGGCCGATTCGATGTATGTGATTGTCACCGGTACCGTGAAGGTATTTTCAGTGGATCCAGACGACGAATCTCGCGAAGTCATTCTTAAAACACTCGGCCCCGGGGAGTTTTTTGGTGAGTTGCCGATGTTCGATCACGAGACCCGCAGCGCAAGCGTGGCCACACTTGAGCGCTGTCACCTGCAAGTGTTGTCGTATCGGGCATTTGAGCGCGCCATTGCCTCCTCCCCGGATATCGCCCACAAAGTGTTGCTCACGCTTTCGAAACGACTGCGTGATGCCGATCGCAAAATTGGTGACTTGGCGCTGCTCGATATTTCCAGTCGTGTGGCGCGCACCTTGTTGGAACTTGCCATCATGTCGAATGGGCAGCGGGTGGTCGGGGAGCCGTTCACACAAAAAAACCTGGCCAGCATGATTGGGGCATCACGGGAAATGGTCAACCGGACCTTGCAGGACTTGCAGGAGAATGGCTTTATTTCCATTCAACGTGGTTCGATCACGATATTGAATGAAGATATGCGGGTCGATTAAATAATCCGCGCATAAAAAACCCGCCAATTCGGCGGGTTTTTTTGACCATCGGCTAAAACACTGCCGAAAATATTTTACTTGTACTTGATGCTGCAACCATACGGCGTGCTGGTTGCCATTGTGACATTTTTCCCCGCCAACGACTCGTCCATTGCCGCCGCCAAAAGATTTTTTGACGTCTTAATATCTTCTTGATTGGTGCTGCGTTTGTCGTCAATAGCGCCGGCATAAACCAGTGTGCCGGTTGGATTGATCACATACATATGCGGGGTGGTTTTGGCGGCATAGGCCTGACCCACTTTGCCATCCGTATCGGTCATGTAAAAATCCGGTGCCGCTTTTTTATCCGCAACGTAAGCCTTGAGTTTGTCGTTGCTGAGGAACTCTTTGTGAGTCGGATTGGTGGAATTAATAGTCAGCCAAACTGTATTTTTGGCATCATATTTATTCTGCAACGACTGCATATTGTTTGAGTCGTAATGTTTGACCACAAACGGGCAGGCTGGATTGTGCCATTCAAGTACAACATGTTTGCCTTTAAAGTCCGCTAATTTCACCGCTTTGCCATTGATGTCAGTTAACGCAAAGTCGGGGGCCGGGTTACCGACTGTGGCGGCAAAAACAACGGAAGAAAATAATGTTGAAACCAGTGTGGCGATCAGGGTGTTTTTCATAACTGTTCCTTGTTTAGCGCGGGTGGAGCAAGCGTGTGGAGCAAGCGGTTTGGTCAATAGAATTTTGAATTGCAGATCATTCTAGTACGAGAATTAAAATGTCGTCAGCGCGCGGTTGCTGTTTTGGCAACAAAGGCTCCCGCAGCAGCCCTTG
>JAYTBF010000295.1:0-3239 GCA_043737175.1 Burkholderiales bacterium | reverse complement strand
AAAAACTCGACGCCAGTTCTTGGCTTGGCGCGCAATTTGCCGGTGAAAAAATTCCCCGCTTTTCAGCCGCCATGCACTACCTGCATGCGCAAGGAATGAACGCCAATATCGAAATCAAACCCTGCCCGGGTCGGGAGGTTGAAACCGGCAAACGTATTGCCGAACTGACCGAGGAACTGACACGTGAACAGGTGGTGAAACCCATTTTGACTTCCTTTAGTGTGGCCGCACTGCGTGCCGCACGGGCGGTGGCACCGAACCTGCCGATGGGATTGTTGGTTGAAAAATACCATTTTGAACTCGATGCCATCATCAAAGAATTGAATTGTTGTTCACTCGGCTGTGAATATTCAGATGTAAACGTCAGCATGGTGCAACATTTGCATCGTGGTGGTGTGCATGTGATGGCCTATACCGTGAATAAAGTCGATCAGGTTGCGGCATTATTTGACTTGGGCGTGGACGGAGTTTTTACCGATCAACTGGATCTCATGGCGGGCAAGTTTCCACAGGCGTTACTCGGTCGGTGAGCGATTGGAAACGTGCAGGCACAAAACAGTTCTAAGATGGTCAGCAGCCCACCGCCACTACGCCGCTTCGAAGAGTTGACTGTAAATTCCTCGCTCGCCAACCGTGAAATTGCTTTTCACGGTTGGGTGGGTCGGGCGTCTGGTACAGCGGTTCGGCGCTCGAACCGCGCGCCTTGACTAACGAAGCTGGCCTAGACTTTGGGGATATTTACTCTTCCATTCGCGCGAGGGGACGATGCAAAAATCTGCCATCGCAATTCCGAATTTTTCCACTGGCAGTAGCATCGACCGAAGCGATTCTCGCTGACTTGGTCCGATAAGAAATCTTCAGGCTAGCTCAGGGCCATCGCAGTGGTGGCGATCAACAGCGCCAACAGCACGGCGGTAAAAAATCCCGCCGCAGCCCAGCGAAGTGCCTTTTGCGTGCTGTTTGCCGATTCTGCTGCGGCACCATTCTCATATCCATCCTGCCAGTTGGTGTTGGCGGCATGTTGGGTGATATTGCCAAAGATCATGCTGGACATATTTTCTTCATATCAATCGTAAATCAACCCTGGTCCAAGGAGTGGTGCAAGAAAATGTTTGATCAACCAGTTGGTCAATTGAAACGCGGCACCCAAAACGTACATAACTTCATGATTAATGCCGTGTTGTTTGCCGTAAAAATTTCTATGGCACAGAGGGTTTCCGTCACATAGGGTTTGCCGTTATTTCGGCGTGGCGTGCGTTTTCTTAAATAGAACGACGCTGGCGAGAAGGTGGCCGGAGGATGGGGACACCGATGGCGACGAGTGCTTATGACGGCGAAGTTTTGTCAAACCTGTACCGGATTAGATCTGCCCAAAGTATTTTTCGGGCCCGCATATGCAGCACGGCCAATTGTTGGCGGGGACTGCGGGGTTGCGGGTTTTATGGTGGAATTTTTGACAAGATCTGCAAAAGTTACGCAATTCATTGCTTGTTTTTCTTTAGATTTACTTGGCAAGATCTTGATTTTGTGTTAAAAAATAAATCCCGCAGTTGATTTGGAAAGCCAACAAATGGCGCGAATCACGGTTTTTAATCAAAAAGGTGGTGTTGGCAAAACCACCACGGCGTTAAATTTAACCGCTGCCTTGGCGCGTGCCGGCGCCTGTCCACTGGCCATCGATTTGGACCCACAGGGACATTTAACATCCCTGTCCGGGGTCAGTATCAGCGGCGCGGAGCACAGCTTGTACGCCCACTATCGCGACAACAAACCGCTGGCCGAAATTATTCGCGACACCGGTCGCGGCTGGATGATGTTGCCGGCGCACTTGGAACTGGCGAAGGTTGATACCCAGTTTGGCAAGGGGCCCAATATTCTGAATAAGTTAAAGTTCGCGCTCATTCGCGAACAATTAAACGGTGCGCGCCCGGTCATTATTGATTGTTGTCCGTTGCTGGGCGTGTTGTCGTTGTCGGCAATCTTTGCGGCAGACACGGTACTGGTGCCGGTGTCGGCTGATTATCTTGCGGTAAAAGGCGCGATCCAAGTTGAAAAAACATTGAATGCGCTGGGGCCGGTGCTCAAAAAACGCATAGCCCGGCGATATGTGATTACCCGATTTGACGGACGCCGCAAGATGTCGTGGGAAATTGATCGAACATTTCGCGAAAAATTCGGTGACGACGTTTGTGAGACCCGCATCGCGGAAAGTGTTTCACTCGCGGAAAGCCCGTTTGCCGAAAAAGATATCTTTGCGCACGCGCCAGCCAGCAGGGGGGCCAAGGATTATCAAGCGCTGTACGACGAGTTGTTGTCGGGCGCAGTTGTAAATCACGATGACGAAATTGAAAAGTCTCATTCCGTATTGCCGTTCCCGGCATTTTTGCCTGAAAACGCGCGCCGCTCCTCGGTTTTTGCGTAACTGTCTAAGTTAATACGAGTGCCGCACGGCTAGCGTTTATGGTCCTGCCCAACGATGAGCCCGATCGCACCTTCCAAGTCGGTGCCTTCACCCCGCGCCAATTCGTCAATGATCCTCACCTCGACAATGGTGCATTGGTGGTACATCTGCCGTAATTTCATCTCAGCGTGGGCCTGATCGGTCGCATGCACCGTCAGGTTATCGACGGCCGTGCCGGACTTGGTTTGAATTTTGAAACCAAATTTTTGCATGACTCGACTATACAACGCGTTGGCCGGATATTGGTGGTCTTGAACACTGCCGGTCCCATGATGCGATTGTGCTGCTTGAATTGATTTTGATAGCCAAATCGAATGTCCATCAATGATAGTATTGGTCAATCAATAAATTGACAGACAAATAATCATGAATCTGCGTGATTTGAAATATTTGGTGGCCTTGGCGGACATCAAACACTTTGGCCGCGCGGCGGAGGCGTGTTTTGTCTCGCAGCCGACACTTTCCACCCAATTGATGAAGTTTGAAGGCGAATTGGGCGTATCGCTGATCGAACGCAACCCGCGCAACGTGATGCTGACGCCGGTAGGTGAAGCGGTGGTGGCGCGGGCGCGGGCGATCTTGCGCGAAGCGGAGGAAATTAAAAAAATTGCGCGCCGCTCAAAGGATCCCGAATCGGGAATGGTCAAAGTTGGAATTTTTCCGACCCTCGGTCCTTATTTGCTGCCGCATATCATTCCGCCGATTATTAAGCGATTCCCGCAGCTTGAACTGATTCTGGTTGAGGAAAAAACCGAAGTGTTGCTGAAGAAACTACACG
>JAYTBF010000294.1:0-3241 GCA_043737175.1 Burkholderiales bacterium | reverse complement strand
TAATGCCATATCTGGTGTGAGAAACAGCAAAAAGTGATGGATTTATCGCCACATTGGGCGTCAATTTGTCGAAATATGTGCTTTTTTTATTTTATATTCAATATAATCAAATGGTTGCAGATGCTTCCCGAATTGTTTATTAAAAAACATTTTTAAGCTATTATTCTTGAAAGTGTTTACGTCAAAAAATCGATTTGCTGGATTCATTCAATTTCGGGGTTTATCAGCAAATTCAGGCGTGATGATTTGAAGAAATTGGCTTTGCGCAAAATAGAATAGAAAACGGTGTGCGCGGTGGCATTGCGCATAGATCAGAATTGCGTCGGGGGGCATTGTGGCGCTGATAAATGCATTAAAAATAACGAGTGCGACCGATTCCGGACGGGTTCGGGGACATAACGAAGATTGTGTTGAGTCCAGACCGGCAATCGGTTTGGTGGTGCTTGCCGATGGCATGGGGGGATACAATGCCGGCGAAGTCGCCAGTGGCATGGCGACCTCCGTGATTGCCACCGGACTTGACAAGTCTTGGACTTCGGACCGGCTTGGCAAGTTAAATCGCGACGGCGCGACCAAACTTTCACAGGAATTATTACAGCAGCACGTGTCTGAGGCGAATCGCGCCATTTTTGACGCCGCGCAGAATGATCCGCAATGCGCCGGTATGGGAACCACGCTGGTCACTTGTTTGTTTTACGATAATTTTGTCACCGTGGGGCATATTGGCGACTCGCGGCTATATCGGATGCGTAATGATGCCTTGGAGCTGATTACGCGTGATCACTCGTTATTGCAGGAACAAATTGATTCAGGTTTGATTTCAGTCGAAGAAGCGCGATCCTCACACAACAGAAATCTGGTCACTCGCGCGGTTGGAATTGACCCGGACGTCGAGACTGAAATTCAAACCTACGATGTTGCGGTGGGTGATGTTTATTTGCTCTGCTCGGACGGTTTGAATGACATGATCGAGGATGAAGAAATTCAAATGACCTTGATCGCCTTGCAGTCCAATCTTGAATTGACCGCCCAACAACTGGTGCAGGCGGCCAATGATGCTGGCGGGCGCGATAACGTGTCGGTCATGTTGATTAAAGTGTTGAAGAGTTTCCCAGTGCAGCGTGGTTTTTGGGCGAAGTTAAAGTCGTATTTTGCATAACTTGCAACTTCGTTTTATTTCGCTTTTAGAGCCGCACATGTGCAACGTTTATTACTAAGGTTACGATCATGGCAAAACTGATTTTGAGTGTCGACGGAACAATTCTGAAGGAGATTTCGCTTGCGAAGGAGCGAACAACTTTGGGACGAAAGCCGCACAATGATATTCAAGTGGACAATTTGGCGGTATCCGGCGAACACGCCGCGATTATTACCATCTTGAATGATTCGTTTATCGAGGACTTAAACTCGACCAACGGCACCTTGGTCAATGGCAAGCCGATAAAGAAACATTTTTTGCAGAATAATGACGTAATCGAAATTGGCAAACACAAGCTCAAGTACTTTAATGACACGCCAGTGCAGACTGCTGCTGCCGATTTTGAGCGCACCATGATTATTCGCAAACCTGCAGCCGCGCCGGCCGCGCAGGCATTGTCGGCAACGGCATCCATGCCCGCCATGCCAGCCGCCGCGCAGGCACCGAATACCTCCGACACACAAACCAATATGCGGGCGTTCAGCCCTGCGGCACCTCAGCCTGTGGCGGCTGCAGCGGCACCGATGCGCGCACCCGTGGCGCCCGCACCAGCGGCAGCAGGCGCGACTCGGGAAGCAGCGATCCAGGTGTTATCTGGTGCGGCAGCAGGAAGAACGCTGGATTTAACGAAGAATTTGACGACGATTGGCAAGCCGGGTGTACAGGTAGCGGTCATTACTCGTCGTCCAACCGGATTTTTTATTACCCACGTCGAAGGCGCGGCTTTCCCGACCATTAACGGCATTCCGATGGGTGCCCAGGCGCAGCAATTAGGCGATCACGATATGATTGAAATTGCCGGTGTGAAAATGGACTTTTTCTTTCGGTCATAAAGGTCATAAAGGTCATAAAGGTCGGAAAATAGGTCTTGTCGCGTCGGCCAGCTTGATTATGTTGGTCGTGAAAGAATGCGATATGAGGGCGGGCCAGCATTATTTGCTTTGAAGGCCAGGGGATCAGCAGTGAATTCGGTCGGCAATGCGACCAAATGTGAGGTTCAGCATTGTTTGATTTTTGTGGTCGGGAGCATAATTGTAATTTGCATTTGGAACGCCGTCAGGCCAACCTATCCGGATGCCAACTCGATTATTGAAGCGGTAAACCATTCATGAGAATAAAAATACTCGGCTGCAGCGGCGGGATTGGCGGCGATCTGCGCACCACCTCGTTTTTAGTTGATGACGACATATTGATTGACGCCGGTACCGGTGTGGGCGATCTTTCGATTGAAGCCCTTGCCAAGATCGACCATATCTTTATCACCCATTCGCACCTCGATCACATCACCAGCATTCCATTTTTGGTCGATACGGTATGTGGCATCCGTAAATCGCCAATTACGTTGTACGGGACGTCAGAAACCCTGCAAATCATCAAAGATCACATTTTTAACTGGAAAATTTGGCCCGATTTTTCCGTTATCCCCACCCCTGAAACGGCATTTATGGCCTATCAAACCATACGCGTCGGCGAGCCGGTGAAAATTGGCGGCAGATCGTTTACTGCCATTCCTGCAGAACATGTAGTGCCCGCGGTTGGTTACCTGCTTGACAGTGGTGACGCACGCTTGATTTTTAGTGGCGATACAACACTGAACGACAAGTTGTGGGACATTGCCAATGCCACCGCGAATTTAAAATACCTCATTATCGAAACCGCTTTTCCAAACAAAGAGCATGCGCTTGCAGTTGTATCCAAGCACCTTTGCCCGAGCATGCTCGGTGAGGAGCTGGCAAAACTGACGCGCCCGGTGGAAATTCTGGTGACCCACCTAAAGCCAAGTGAAGTAAATTTGACGATGGGTGAAATCGGCCGCAATGCCGGCAAGTGGCGTCCGCGCATGCTCGAACAGGGCATGGAGTTGTTTATTTGACGCTTATGGAATTTACGCAAGTTTTCCATGCGTGGTGTGGATAGATATTGATCAACGCAGCATGGCAATTTTTTATTTAATATTGACGATGGCAAAAATTGGCATAACGAGGCCCTAGATGAGCGCAGTAATGGATCCCAAAACGGGTGGTGGAAATAGTGTGAGCCCCC
>JAYTBF010000293.1:0-3258 GCA_043737175.1 Burkholderiales bacterium | reverse complement strand
GGTCGGAGTGATAGGATTCGAACCTACGACATCTTGCTCCCAAAGCAAGCGCGCTACCGGGCTGCGCCACACTCCGAATACTGCAAAAACAAGCCGAAATTATACCTGTTGCGGAGGCGTTGAGCAACGAAAACACAAACAAAAAGGCACCGCAAGCGGTGCCTTTTTTCGAAACCCTGCCAAAAATTACTGCGGCTGGGAATCTGTTGGTGGTGCGCCATCCACCGGTGCATCGGCGCGTGGTGCGCGTGGTGCCGCAGGCGGCGCATCAATCAGCGCTTTCATCGACAGGCGAACACGGCCTTTGTCATCGGCTTCCATGACTTTGACTTTGACGATCTGGCCTTCTTTCAGGTGATCCGCCACGGCATTGACACGCTCGTGGGCGATCTGGGAAATATGCAGCAAGCCATCTTTGCCTGGCAGCAATTGCACAATGGCGCCGAAATCGAGCAAACGTACTACCGGGCCTTCGTACACACGGCCAACTTCAATCTCAGCGGCAATCGCTTCAATCCGTAGTCTTGCTGCTTCGCCGGCTTCACCTGACAGACAGGCGATCGAAATCGTGCCGTCGTCCTGGATGTCAATCTCCGTACCGGTTTCGCGGGTAATGGCTTGAATAACGCTGCCGCCCTTGCCAATAACTTCACGAATCTTGTCCGGATGAATCTTGATCTTGATGATGCGTGGTGCAAATTGTGAAAGCTCCGAACGGGCGGTGGGCACCGCCTGTTTCATCAGGCCCAGAATATGCATACGACCATCCTTGGCCTGCGTCAACGCGACATCCATGATGTCTTTGGTGATGCCCATGATCTTGATATCCATTTGTAACGCGGTGATACCTTGATCGGTACCGGCAACTTTAAAGTCCATATCGCCCAAATGATCTTCATCACCAAGGATATCGGTCAGCACGGCAAACTTTCCGCCGTCTTTGATGAGGCCCATGGCGACACCGGCAACGTGCGCTTTCATCGGCACGCCTGCATCCATCAATGCCAGACAGCCACCACAAACGGAGGCCATTGATGACGAACCATTGGACTCGGTAATTTCCGACACCACCCGCATCGCATAACCAAATTCGGCTTCGGTCGGCAATACGGCTGCCAACGCACGCTTGGCCAAACGACCGTGGCCGATTTCGCGGCGTTTTGGTGTGCCAACGCGGCCGGTCTCACCTGTGGAATACGGTGGGAAATTGTAGTGGAACATGTAACGATCTTTGTACTCGCCTTGCAGCGCGTCGATCATTTGTGAATCTTTTAACGACCCCAGCGTGGCCACCACGATGGCCTGGGTTTCACCGCGCGTAAACAATACCGAGCCGTGGGTACGCGGCAAGACTGATGTGCGAATCGAGATCGGACGAACGGTGCGGGTATCACGGCCGTCAATCCGTGGCTCGCCATTCAAAATTTGGCTGCGTACAATTTTTGATTCGATTGCGAATAACAATGACGACACGGTATTTTTGTCCGGCGCGCCTTCTTCACCCGTACACAATGCGGTAATGACACGTTTGCTGATCGCCGACAGTTTTTCCGAACGGGGACCTTTGGTCTTGATACGGAATGCGTCGTCCAAATCTTTGGCGGCCATGGTATTGATTTGATCAATCAACGCCTGTGGTGGCACCGGTGCGGTCCATGCCCAAGGATCTTTACCGGCTTCATCGGCCAGATCAAGAATGGCGCTAATGACGGCTTGTTGCTGTTCGTGACCATAGACAATGCCGCCCAACATAATCGCTTCGGACAATTCCATTGCCTCGGACTCGACCATCAGAACTGCGGACTCGGTACCAGCAACCACCAAATTCATTTGCGAGGTTTCGAGTTCGGTCTTGGTCGGGTTCAAGACATATTGGCCTTCGAGGTAACCAACACGGGCGGCACCAATCGGGCCTTCAAATGGCACACCGGCCAAGGTGACGGCAGCCGACGCACCAATCATGGCGACGATATCGGAATCAATTTCCGGATCGGACGACAATACGGTGGCGATGACTTGTACTTCGTTGTAAAAACCATCTGGAAACAACGGACGCAATGGGCGATCAATCAAACGGCTGGTTAACACTTCTTTTTCAGAAGGACGGCCTTCGCGCTTGAAGAACCCACCAGGGATCTTGCCGCCGGCAAATGTTTTTTCCTGATAATCAACCGTCAATGGAAAAAAATCTTGTCCTACTTTGGCGTCACGTCGTGCCACACAGGTCACGAGTACAACGGTGTCGTCAAGCGAGACCAATACTGCGCCATCTGCCTGGCGCGCGATCTCCCCGGTTTCGAGCGTCAGCGTATGACGCCCATACTGCAATGTTTTTTTGATAGCTTTCATTCGGGAATTCCCTTGGCTTTGAGTAAAAAACGGTTGGCGTTACCACCAATTAAACAGGTGCTGGCAACGATAAATCTATAACGCTAAAAATAATGCAAAAAATAATGCAAAAGCCCCGCTGCCGTTAATCGGAACAGAGGGGCTTTTTGGAATTCGATTGCTCTCGCTTAACTGACGTTGGATTCGATTACTTGCGCAGGCCGAGTTTGTCGATCAATGAACGATACGAATCGAGTTTGGTGCGCTTCAGGTAATCAAGCAGGCTACGGCGCTTTGACACCATGCGAAGCAGACCACGGCGACCGTGATGGTCCTTGACGTGTTTCTTAAAGTGGCTGGTCAGCTCGTTAATACGATTGGTCAGCAATGCGACCTGAACTTCAGGGGAGCCGGTATCGCCTTTGGCGCGGCCGTATTCAGAAACAACTTCTGCTGTTCTTGTGGTGGTGGTCATGGTGATTCCTTTTCTCGGATCTAACGCCTTGTCGCAGACGATTGCGGCTTTCGGAACATCCCTACTTGCGAGGCCGAAATTATAGCGCAAAATCGACGTCCTGTCATCACCATGTCTGCAAATTACACAACAAAATCATGGGCTTTGGCGAATCAGCCGGCTCAGCTGGCATTTGCACCGGTTGCCATCAGGCGCATCGGCACCAGGCGCGCTTTGCCATGGGTTGCCTCGTTCAAAACCACCTCACCGACACCGAGGAATCGACCCGTGTCTGAATAAATCGCAAATGGGTCGGTTTCGGTTGCATCCGTAAATGGGGTCGCAAGCCAACCACCATTACAAAAAATGCGCGCATCTTCGTCATTGAGGACTTTTATTGCCAAATCCGCGCACAGGCTTTGCGCCTGGAGTAGGCATTGCTCGCGTTGCTCTTCGCCCATGGCGGCCAGCGCATC
>JAYTBF010000292.1:0-3272 GCA_043737175.1 Burkholderiales bacterium | reverse complement strand
GGAAACGCCAAAGGAATCATTGCAATCGACTTGAAGGATCTCAGATGATTACAAACGAACGGCAATATTTGAACACGAAGGCCGAAGTCGGGCGCTTTGAGCGGGCGCTCGCCAAAGCTGACGAACAGAACAAGCATCTGCACGCGGCGCTGCGAAAGGCAGCGCGTGAAGGGCTGGAGAGCCACCCCTCAATTTCGGCTCTGAGCCTGTGGTTGCAAGACCCCAAGCTTAATCCGCGTCGCTTGAGGTGTGGCAGGTCAATACATGATGTCTAGCGATTTCGAAATATCATTCATTTGAACGAAGGAGGATTGGACATGGCAATAAAGCGAATCATCGTCAAGCCGTATCAGCGCACCAAGTATTTCAAATGGTGGGACTCCGATGGAACCCTCAAAGAAGATAGCGATGGGGGTATCGGGAAGGCTAAATGCGGTACAGTGAATCAATATAGTTCGCCCACTGTTGCATCATCTTGCGTCGCTCTGGCAAGAATTTGGCACGGTCGTAAGCCGCGTCCACCTTGTTGCGCGGTGCATGGGCAAGTTGTCTATCCACCACCTCATGCCGATAGCCTAGCTTTTCTTTAATGGTGGACATTGCGAGGGCGCGAAAGCCGTGCCCCGTCATGCGGCCTTTATAACCGAGACGGGCAATGGCAAAAAGAATAGTGTTGTTACTCATGGCCTTTTTGGCGTCGGTCTGATTTGGGAAAACCCAATCACGCCTGCCGTTGATTGCCTGTAACTTTTTCAGCACATCGACTGCCTGCGTCGACAACGGCACGATGTGCGACTTGCCCATCTTCATGCGCTCCTCCGGGATCGTCCAGACGCGCCCTGCAAGGTCAAACTCGCTCCATTTCGCATTGATCAATTCGCCTGTACGAACAAAGGTCAACATGATTAATTCAATAGCGTAGCGAGTCTGCAAATACAGGCGGGCTTCATTTTCTTTCAGTGCGCTCAGAAAGTCGGGCAACTCGCTGGCGTCCAGTGCGGCGTAGTGCGTCCGCTTCACCGGCATCAGGGTATCGGTGCCCTTCAACTCTGCGGCGGGGTTACGTTCCCCCCTCCCGGTGCCAATCGCATAGCGGAACACTTGCCCACACGTTTGCAGGGCGCGGTGGGCGACTTCATGCGCCCCGCGCTTTTCAATCTTGCGGATGGCAGCCAGCAAACGTGGCGCGGTTAAGTCAGCAACCGGCACATTGCCAATCTCAGGAAACATATCTGCCTCTAGCCGCTTCAAAACGTAATCCGCGTGCCGAGGGGTCCATCCGCTTTTACGGATCAGCTGCCATTCACGGGCAATCGCTTCAAATGTGTTTTCGGCGCTCAGGGTCGCAAGCCGCTTGTTTTCGGCCTTTGCCTGGGAAGGGTCTTCGTTATTTGCCAGCAGCTTGCGGGCGGCGTCCCGCTTGGCGCGCGCCTCGGCCAATTCCACCTCTGGGAACACGCCCAAGGCAAGCCGCTTTTCTTTTCCGGCAAACCGATATTTGAGCCGCCAGTACTTGCTGCCGTTGGGGGCAATTTCCAAATACATGCCTTTTTCGTCGGCCAGTTTGTAAGGCTTGGCGGTGGGCTTGGCGTTCTTGCATTGGATGACGGTCAAGGGCATTGGGGGCATCTCTGTAGCAGAATTTGGGGGCATCGACGGGGGCACTCCCACCGTGATGCCCCCGATTGTGCCCCCAAATGCGTTGGATGTAAACAATCTGCGAAGGACGCCAAAAAATGAAAAAGCCCCGATTTACGGGGCTAGCTTCATTTTTTCTGGATTTAGCTGGATGTCTAAAACCTATGTCATGGCGGAGAGGGCGGGATTCGAACCCGCGGTAGGCTATGAACCTACGCACGCTTTCCAGGCGTGTGACTTAAACCGCTCATCCACCTCTCCTAATTCTTGCTGGAAGTACTGCTACTCAACCACTGTTGGCGTGTGACCGGACAACGAAGCCGCTCATCCACCTCTCCTAATTTTTGCTGGAAAAACAATCAACTGCAAAAACCAAGCCGCAATTTTAGCTTACCTGCCCAACTATTGCCAAAACTACTTTTTGGCGAGGATTAACCAGCGAAATCCAAATAGTTGTTTAAAAAACAGTGCGCTCAGGATCAGCACCATACCAACATGCACCGGCGTCAGGCCGATCCATGCAGGCACGTGGCCCTGCGCGGTCCAGCCCTGAAAAATCGATAAGACGTTGTAATACAGAAAAAACACCATCACCGCCAACACACTGCTCCAGGATGTCCCGGAACGGGGATTCACAAACGACAGCGGAATGGCCATTAACGCCAATATCAGCGCCGCGACCGGCAAAGCGAGCCGCCAATGTAACTCCGCGATGCGTTCCGGGGTCGGTTCGCGCAGCAGCGCCAGCGTTGATAGTTGTTTGTTGCTGGGGGCTTCGATGCCCAAACGCTGGGTCTCGATGCGTAGCTTTTGCACCGCGAAGTCGATAATCCGGAAATCGAGTGCGCCGGGCGTGCCTTCGTAGCGGCGTCCATTGGTTAAAACCAAAAATTTATCGCCATTGGGTGCAATTTCAGTGGCACCCTTCTCAGCCACCACCACTCCAAAACGATTGTTTTGGTTGTATTGCACAAATACGTTGTTGACTCCCGCCGCACCGGTCGAGGTATTGTCGACAAAAAACACCCGATCGGATCCGCGCGCCTCGATAAAGCTGCCGGGGGCGATTCGGGCAACGTCATCCTTACTGCGCAAAATCCGCTGATACTCAGCACTTTGCTGGAACGCCCACGGGGTTAGGACGGTACTAAGCAGTGCGGTGACCAAGGCGATCGGTACGCCAAAGTTCAGCACCGGCTTGATCCATGCGGCGATCGATAAGCCGGACGAAAACCAGACGGCCATTTCGCTGTCACGATAACTACGCGACAACGCCACCAGCACCGATACAAATAACGCCAACGCCAGCAGCACCGGCAAATAGGCCAATAGGGCAAAACCGATCAACGCCAGCACCGCCTCCGGCTCGACCGCACCGGACGCGGCCCGCCCCAGAACAGTAATCAGCTGATGGGTGACAATTATCGCGATCAATACACTCACGACACTGATGCCGATAGAGGTGAATTCGCGGATCAAACTGCGTTGAAAGATGTGCAAAGGAAAAGGGACGGGGGTTGACGAGCTGTAATGATAAAGCGGATAGGCGACCATCAACCAAAATACGCGGTAACTTTGGCTAGTTTTGACGCGGAGCCCCCCAACAAGCGATAATTTCGGTTTACTTCCCCGCC
>JAYTBF010000291.1:0-3272 GCA_043737175.1 Burkholderiales bacterium | reverse complement strand
GGCATTGGATATTCTTTCAAATTGATCACTTCCACATCCGCCCCTGTGGCGCGCGCACCCTCGATTGCATAACGCAGGGCATTGGCGTTAATGGAGCCATTGCGGATGGAGCCTGCAAAGGCAATTATTTTTTTTGACATGATTTACTTTCTTCTTTTAAAAATTATTTTTTATGGGTGACAAAACGAAAACGCACGGTGACATCGTCGGCCACCACCGAAGTGTCTTTCCACTCGTTGTCACCGATTTTCCACGCCAGTCGTTTCATGACAAAGCTGCCCTCAACCACCGGCGTCACGCCGTCAGTGAAAACAAACTGCGCCTTGGTCGGTTGGGTCGCGCCCTTGATTGAAAGTTTGCCCGCGGCTTCAAATTTATTTGCGCCGAGCGCGATCACTTTTTCCGCAACAAAAGTGGCGCGCGGAAACATGCGTGCATTTAACCAGTCCGGTGTTTTGGTTTCGTCGTTGTAGGATGGATCACCCAGATCCACTGAATTGATATCGACGCCAAATTCGGCTTGTGTGTTTTCCGGTTTTTTGGCGTCAAAAAAAACTTTCGCATCAAAGCGGGTAAAGCGCCCCTTCATCGGCACACCCAATTGCGAAAAGCCGAATTCAATGCTGCTTTTTGCGGCATCGAGTTTGAGCTCGCTGGCACCCGCAGCGGTCAGCGTCAATGACAGAACGGCCGTCAGCACCACTGTGGTGCTGCAAATAAATCGTTTCATAAATAAATCCTGAATGTTAACGTCGGCCCGGCAACATACGCCACATCAAACCGTCTTTGTCAAAAAATTGATGTTTGATCGCCGCCAAAATATGCACGCCAACCAACGCGCCCAAACCATAACTTGCAAAAAGATGCACCTGCTTATACACCGGTGCCAGCACATCATTTTTAGCAATCAAATCCGGCAAAGGAATCACGCCGAGGTATACGGTTGCAAATCCCTTGGCCGACGAAAATAACCAGCCGGTGATGGGCACGGCAAAAAACAGCAGATAGAGCAAACCGTGGGTGATGGATGCGGCACGTTGTTGCCAGGCTGGCATCACGGGTGGCGCTGGCGGGACATAAAGCAATCGCCACCACAATCGAAACGCGGCCAATATAAACACGGTGACGCCAATCCATTTATGCCATGAATAAAGTTTGAGTTTGTCCGGGCTGATGCGTAAGTCAACCATGTACAGCCCCATGGCAAAGCCGACAAAAATCAACACCGCCATCAGCCAATGAAAGCTGATCGCAGTGTTGGTATAGCGCGGTGCGGGTAACGGGGGTGGCATGGTTGTCCGAATGATGGATTGGCTGCGACTACAAGGTGGTTGGACGATGCAAAAATTCGACCTCGATCAGCACTTCCACATTGTCGCCGACAATGCCGATGTACTCCTTCATTCCCCAGTCGGATCGTTTGACCACACCCTTCGCCGAAAATCCGACCGCATGCGCCTGCACATAGCCGTTATAAAGTCCGCCGTTAAAGGTGACATCCCAGCTCATTGGTTTGGTAATACCACGCAAGGTCATGTCACCGGACATTTTGTATTTATTGCCACTGACCAATTCAATTTTGGTGGATTTGAATTTGATGTCGGCGTTTTTCTCCGCGTCAAAAAATTCCGCGCCCTGCAGTTTTTTATTAAACGGTGCCAAACCGGTATTGATCGACGTGGCATCAATGGTGAATTCGACTCGGCTGACCGACGCGGTTGCCGGGGTGAAATTCATTTTGCCGTCCATTTTGTCGAAACGCGCGGTGTACTGCGATAGACCCAAATGCGCCACCCGCCAGATCACCGACGCATGCGCCTTGTCGAGCATGTAATCACCCGCGGGCTGTTTGCTAAAGTCTGCGTCCAGTTTGCCCAGGGTGGCCTGTGCGAATGTATCGTTGGATTGCACGGCAAGGCCGGCAAAAGTGATGGCAGCCGCTAAAATGGCTGATGAAATTTTTGAGTTGATAAGTTGCATTTAATTCTCCTGTTATAAAAATTGTTAAAACAATGCACTTTGGTTTTGAAACCAGCATTGACCGTCAATATCGTTTGGCTATCCTGCGTAGCCGTCAGGCGGGCGCAACCTGCCCCATCTCGCCAGCATGATACGCGCGCTCCGCCTCGCGAACCTGCTCAAGGTTGTTCATCACAAACGGGCCATGAAAAACCAATGGTCCTTCCGCGGGGGCCCCACCCAGCAACAAGACATCTGCCGGCTGTGTAGATGTGTTGGCAAATTGCACCACACCATCAGCATTGTTGTACACCACCAGCGCGCCCTCCCCCACACGTTGCAATCCTTCTGAAAACGCCACCACACCGTTCATCACATACGCACCCACCTCAAAGCCGGATTCGATGGATGCACGAAACGTCGCTGCAGGGTCAAGACTGATATGCCAAAGCAAAGTCGGCATCAACACTTCTGCGGGACCTTTGGTGTCACCATAGCTGCCGGCGATCACCCGCACACTGATGCCATTATTTTTCACCAACGGAATGGCGCTCGCTTCGATGCGTTGATAACGCGGTGCCATGGTTTTGAGTGCGCGTGGCAAGGTGGTCCAAAGCTGCAAACCGTGCTGTGTCATTTCGGCTTCGTTTTCCGGGCGCGGATATTCAGCGTGCACCACACCACGACCCGAGGTCATCCATTGCGCGCCGCCCGGCCCGACAATGCCACGATGGCCGGCGGAGTCAATATGTTCATTACGACCGGTGAGTAAATAGGTCACCGTTTCAATGCCGGCGTGTGGATGTGGGCCGACGCCATCAACACCCGGCTTAACGCGAAACGGACCGAAGTGATCGAGAAATACCCACGGGCCGATGGATTGGCGCTGGCGATCCGGCAAGGCCCGTTTAACGGTAAAGGTGCCGACCGGTGCGATGTGCGCCTGAATGACACGCTCGATATTGCGGATGGTGTTGACGGCGGTGTTCATGGATGTGCCCTTATCAATAAATTGGTGACCAATAACAGCCGCGTTACGCCAAATCGAATACCAACACTTCCGCGCTTTCACCATGGTCAATATTAATCACCTGTGCGCCGACCATTTTTATGGCGTCGCCGGCAGCAAGCGATGTCCCGTTCACAATCACCCGACCACGCGCCACATGGACGTAAGCACGCCGGTCTGCCGATAGGCCGAGGCTGGCCGTTTCGTCGCCATCAAATAAACCCGCATACATGGTGACATCGGCGTGAATTTTGACCGAACCATCACGTTCATCCGCAGCGGCGACGACCCGCAACTTGCCGCG
>JAYTBF010000290.1:0-8016 GCA_043737175.1 Burkholderiales bacterium | reverse complement strand
TTCATCAAAGAAATAGCCCAGCTGATTGAAGTAATTCCCGGATTTTTCGAGCAATTAAGGACCAATGTTTTGCCATGGGTGAATGACAAGCTTGGCACGTCCATTACCATCGACGCATCGTCGTTCCGCCAATTCATGCAAGACAACATGGCCGATGCCGGCGGCATTGCTAAACGGGTGTTTGCAACGGTCGGTACCGGTGGGCTGGCCGTGGTGGCGGTTTTGATCAATTTGGCGTTGATCCCGGTGGTGTTGATTTATTTGCTGCGCGATTGGGATATTTTGATTGGCAAGATTGACGCTTTGGTGCCACGTCGATATCACCAGACCGTGACTGTCATCGTCCGCGAAATTGACGAAGTGCTGTCGGAATTTTTACGCGGCCAGTTGACGGTCATGCTGATCATGGCGGCATTTTATGTCATCGGGTTGTGGGCAGTCGGATTGAAGTTCGCGCTACCTGTCGGGCTGATCACCGGGCTACTGGTGTTTGTCCCCTATCTGGGGGTAGGACTCGGTGTATTGCTTGGCTCTGTTGCCGCATTTATGCAGCCGGATGCGTCGTTGATGAGTGTGGGGTTGGTATGGGCCGTGTTCGCGATTGGACAGCTCATTGAAGGATTTTTTGTAACGCCTAAATTTGTCGGTGAGCGCATTGGCTTGCACCCGGTCGCAGTGTTGTTTGCCCTGCTTGCCTTTGCGCAATTATTTGGATTTTTCGGCATATTAATGGCATTACCGGCCAGTGCGGCGATCTTGGTTTGGTTGCGTCATTTGCAATCCAGATATCAGTCGAGTGACGTTTTTTCTCGCTAATCATTTGGACCGGCAAGGGTATTGGCTGGATGAAAGACTGGAGAGTTAGGTTCCTTAGCCGACTTTTAACATCTTGATGGCTTCTTCCGTACTGCGACGCATGCGGTTAAACGCGACACCAAGCGTGCCAATTTCATCTTTGCTATGCGGCTTAAATTCCGGGATGGAAAAATTCCCCACGGAAACCGCGTCGGCCAGTTTGGCCATTTCTGCGACCGGACGGACAATCATCCTGTCCAGCATCACATTCAGGGCAAAAAAAGCGGCAAAAAATACCGCCGCCAGTGAACTCATGAAAGTGGTGAGCGCCAGTCTGGCAGTGGTGGTGATGGTCGTGTGGTCAATGGCAACAATGGTGATTCGCGCCGGGTTGTCGGCAATTCGTAACAGGCGCGCGACGATTAATTTTTTGGCTCCCGATGGCAGGGCAATTATTTCTGTCAGCTCATTGCGCACCCCGCCCCTTATTCCCAGCAGTCGCTGCGCGACGTCACCATCAATTCCGGATTGCACTTCATTGGCGTTAAACGAACGCACTTTCATTTCGATGATCCGCGAGCCCAGCGTGCTGGCAATCGGCGCTTCAATATTGCCAATGCCGGTGAGGTCAAGCACCATGTTTGCAGCGCGTTTGGCGCCATCGATGGCCTCCTGTTGCAAATATCGATCGGCAAACGCGCCAACGGTGACAAAACCTGCCGCGAATATGATCACCAGTACCAAATTAAATTTGAGCCGCAATCCCATGTGTGCCCCTGCTGTCTTTATAGGTTTTTATTGTCTGAAACGCAAAACGAGTTTGATTTTCAAAGTGCCAGGATTTGACGAGCCACGTTCTGCATTTATTGCGGCCGCCAACTTTCGCCGCCGCGGCGTACGCTTAGGAAAAAACTGTCACGCTCTTCCGGCGTGCGCAGGTGCCCCGCCAGACGTTCATAAAATTCACGGGAATTCTGCGATGCTTTGGCATAACGCGACACCAACACACCCGCAATTGGGCCGATGATTGGCGCCAGTGCAATTTCACCCAGTTTAGCCAATTCGGCAGTAATTGGGGCGCCGGTCCGATTGCCCTCAGGGGGAACGTCAGCCGCATACTTCCCTCCCAGGGGCGGGGACGCGGAATGGATCGTTTTGTCGGCAACACTCTGATTAAAATCAGACATGATGCGCATGCCGGACTTCATATACATTTCGCGTTTGGCGATGTCGTCAATATGGCTGACAATATGACGCAACAATTCAACGTTGTTTTCGCAGGTGCGTGATGCCCGTTTGACGGTCGTGATTGAGTATGGCCCTAAAAATGGCAGCAGGGCACGGGTTAAATCTGCCAGCAATCCCGGCGCAAACGACGCGCTATTGTCACCGGATGGGGCGATATTTTTTGAGCCTGAATTTGGCGGTTCATTTGCCACGATTTTGATGCTCCATAGGCTGCTTTAGAGCCTGAATTGTCAATATGGCATGCAAGTCAAACGCCACAGCTTCATTGCGTTGCGTGATTCCAATAGTACATTTTCAACCGAGCGGGATGTTACGTTGCGAGTTTAGCCGGTTTTTTGTGCGCAATCTATGCAACAAATCACACCATTCAGGCGGCAATATGATGTTCAAGTGGCGACTTCTCATTTGCGGGTCGCGGTCAAAACACCCTAGGCGGGGCCGATTCCATTGCTGGCGCCGGGAAGAATGACGATGTCCTGGTCCCGAGCGGCGGCAAAATCGAGCATTTTCTGGATGGATCGTTTCGCTCGCGCCGCCAGTTCGGATTCGATTTTGATTTCATTGCTACCCGTATCCAAAACGTGCGCAAGATTTTCCAGTCCGTTCATCGCCATCCACGGACAGTGTGCGCAGGATTTGCAGGTGGCCGAGTTTCCCGCAGTCGGCGCCTCGATCAGTACCTTGTCGGGCGCTGCCGCCTTCATTTTGTGAAAAATGCCTTTGTCGGTCGCAACAATCAGGGTTTGACTCGCTAATGTCCGGGCGGCATTGATCAATTGTGAGGTGGAACCGACGACGTCGGCCAGTTGCAGTACCGCAGCCGGGCTTTCCGGATGGGCCAGAATTTTGGCCTGTGGAAAACGCGCTTTCAGGTCGCGCAACTCGGTCGCTTTGAATTCGTCGTGGACAATACAGGACGCCTGCCAGAGCAGCATATCTGCGCCCGTTTGTGTCTGAATATATTGTCCTAAATGCCGATCCGGCGCCCAAATGATTTTTTCGCCGTTTGCGTGCAGATGGCGAACAATATCCAGACCAATTGCAGAGGTCACCGTCCAGTCGGCGCGCGCCTTAACAGTGGCGCTGGTATTGGCGTAAACCACCACGGTGCGGTCGGGGTGGGCGTCACAAAAGGCGGTAAATTCGGCTGGTGGGCAGCCCAAATCGAGCGAACACTCGGCCTTCAAATCCGGCATCAGCACCCGTTTTTCCGGGCTGAGTATTTTTGCTGTTTCGCCCATAAACCGTACGCCACAAACAACAATGGTTTCGGCCGGGTGTTTGAGACCGAAACGCGCCATTTCAAGAGAATCAGCAACACAACCGCCGGTTTCGTCGGCCAAATCCTGCAGGTCTGGATGAACATAATAGTGCGCAACCAATACGGCATTGTGACGACCGAGCAGTTCCTTAATGCGCGTTTTAAGCCGCGCACGTTCGCCCGGCGACGGCTCTGCCAACACCTTGGCCCAGGCATGCCCCAGGTCTATTCTTTTACGGTCGGGATGTCCTGGTAAATCAAAGTCAACGGGTATGGATGTCACGGCTAAATTCGATGTCTTCATTGTGAAATTATCGCAGACGGTTCGGACTGTTGTGACCTGCCTGCTGGATTTCATTAACATTTGGTGGTTTTTGGGGCGCGCCAGGTCTGCCGCAGCCGGACGCTGCGCGAGACACCGATCCTGTCATGGTTGTTTTTGTGCCTTTGGGTTTCCCCCAAATAGGCGGCATACATTTCCGTTGATGACCGATCGGAAAATCGCAGGAATGTAAAGGAAGTTTCACGGTTACAACCATGCGGTAAAATAGCGGATTCGCATTTGGACCGATAGGAATCTTTAAAGTGGTGAGCCGAGCTGATGTGGTTACATTAAAAGGCAGTATGGTGGCGATTGTCACACCCATGCTGCCGGATGGTGCACTCGATTTTGACCGTCTTCAGTCACTCATTGACTGGCACGTTGCAGAAGGAACGGACGGCATTGTCATCGTTGGCACAACCGGTGAATCACCGACAGTTGATTTTGCCGAGCATGATCAATTGATTCAGGCAGCGGTTTCTTTTGCAGGCGGCCGCATTCCAGTCATCGCCGGTACTGGCGCAAATTCAACCAAAGAAGCCATTTACCTGACCAAAGTTGCGGCCAAAGCGGGCGCGAATTACTCGTTATCTGTTGTGCCGTATTACAACAAGCCGACCCAGCAGGGCATGTATCTACATTACAAAGCAATCGCCGAGTGCTGCGATTTGCCGATGATTTTGTATAACGTGCCGGGCCGGACAGTGGCCGATATCAGCAATGAAACAGTTTTGAGACTGGCCGAAATCAGCAATATTGTTGGCATCAAGGACGCCACCGGCAGTATGGCCAGAGCGGCTGAATTGTTGAAACATGCGCCGAAAAAATTTGCGGTCTACTCAGGCGATGACTATTCAACGTTGGCGCTGCTGCTGCTTGGTGGGCACGGATCAATATCCGTGACGGCAAATGTGGCACCGCGTATGATGCATGAAATGTGTGCGGCGGCAATGGCTGGCAAACGTGATGACGCCATGGTGATCAACAATCGCTTGCTTGGTCTACACAACAATTTATTTCTCGAGGCGAGCCCCATCCCAGTCAAGTGGGCGCTTCAACAAATGGGCAAAATTGACACCGGCATTCGTTTGCCGTTGACACCGTTTGAAACCAAGTACCATGCCACGCTGCAGGCCTCGATGCGTGACGCCGGAATTTTCGAAAATACCAAGGAAGTCGCCTAAATGAAGTTGAATCGTACATTTATATGCATTACCGGCAGTTTTGCGCTTTTTGCTGTTGCCGGCTGTAGTTGGCTCAAGCCCGGCGGCCCGGATTATCGAACGCAGGGTCAGTCCACAAAAATTCGCTCCCTTGAGGTGCCGCCGGATTTGACCAAGCCGATTGCCGATGATCGCTTTGTTGTGCCTGATTCCAAAGCGACCACTTTTTCACAATACAACCGTGACCGTGGCAATCAGCCGGTTGTATCTTCCAATTCGTCGGTGTTGCCTAAATTTGACAACGCCCGCATGATGCGCGCCGGTGATCAGCGGTGGCTGATTGTAAATGCCGCGCCTGAACGGGTTTGGCCAATGCTGAAGGAGTTTTGGACGGACTCCGGATTTTTGTTGAAACGTGAAACCCCTGAAGCCGGCATTATGGAAACAGATTGGGCGGAAAACCGCGCCAAAATTGGCCAGGACGTGATTCGAAATACGGTTGGACGATTGTTGGATGGGTTATACGCCAGCGGTGAGCGCGACAAATTCCGCACGCGAATTGAAGCGGGTGCCGAACCGGGTACGACGGAGATTTTTGTCAGCCATCGTGGCATCGAAGAGGTGTATACCAGCGCCGATAAAAACAGCACCGGTTGGGCGTTTCGGCCGACAAATAAAGACCTGGAAGCCGAAATGCTTGGTCGTATGATGGTGAAATTTGGCTTCGCGTCCGATAAAGCTGCGGCTGTCGCCGGCGCAACCAGCGCGCCTGTCAACGTTTCCCGTGCGACCTTTGATAAAGAAAAAGGCGGCGTATTGGCCGTTGCTGAACCATTTGACCGCGCCTGGCGACGGGTTGGACTGGCGTTGGATCGTTCCGGCTTTACGGTGGAAGATCGTGACCGCTCCAAGGGAATCTTTTTTGTTCGTTATATCGATCCGGATGTTGAAGCCAAATCGGGCGAGAAAAAAGGATTGTTGGATCGTATGGCGTTCTGGCGCAGTGATAAACCAGCCGATCGTCCGCAATACCGCATCAAGGTCTCGGATGCAGGTGCCAATACCAATGTTGAGGTACAGACCGCCGACGGTAAGTCAGATAACTCTGCGACTGCAAAGCGCATCATGACCTTGTTATTTGAACAGTTGCGTTAAGTGATTGATGCGCCTAAAAAAACGGGCCCGCATGCAGCGGGCTCTTTTTTTGTAGCAACGGTAGCCGTATGACTATGCGCTTTTGTTCGCTCGGTTCCGGCAGTGAGGGCAACGCTCTCATTGTTGAGGTCAAGTCAGGTACGGCAATTTCGCGGGTCATGATGGATTGTGGTTTTGGTTTGGCTGAGACGGAATTACGTCTGGCCAGAGTGGGGCTGGTTCCTGACGATTTGGACGCCATTGTGGTCACCCACGAACACGCTGATCATATTGGTGGTGTGGCGCGTTTTGCCCGCAAACACTCCATCCCGGTATGGCTGACCCATGGCACCGCCAAGGTGCTCAGTGTGCGTTCGATTCCGCAAGCCTTGTTACATTACGTTGACCCGCATGAGTCCTTTGCCGTCGGTGGCGTTGGTGTCATCCCCTTCACTGTTCCCCATGACGCCAATGAACCCGTGCAATATGTATTCACGGATGGTGCCTTCCGGTTGGGTGTGTTGACCGACGTGGGCACCACCACGCCGCATATCGAAGCGAGTTTGTCAGATTGTGATGCTCTGGTATTGGAGGCAAATCACGATTTAAAAATGCTGCGGGAAGGACCCTATCCGCACAGCTTGAAATTACGCGTGGCCGGAAAATTCGGGCACCTCGATAATCAACAAGCGGCCGCGTTGTTGGGAAGAATAAAAAGTCCAAAACTCAAACATGTATTGGCCGCCCATCTTTCAAAACAGAACAATTCCGAAGATTTGGCGAAACAGGCCTTTTCGCAGGCGCTGGTCTGTGAACCGGATTGGATTGGTATTGCCAGGCAAGACGAGGGTTTCAGTTGGCGGGCATTTTTCTGAAGCGAATTTGTTCAGACGCCTGATGAATTGATTCATCGCAAAAAACAAAAACGCCAGTCAAAAGACTGGCGTTTTCGTTTGCGACAATAATGCGGAAGAATTACTTCTTCGGTGCTTCGGTAGGCTTGGCAGCAGCTTTGGCAGCATCAACGGCCTTGCCTGCAGCGTCTTTTGCATCTTTGGCAGAGTCTTTGGCATCTTTTGCGGCGTCTTTGGCAACGGTTGCGGCTTTGCCAGCAGCGTCAGTTGCAGCAGCAGTAGTCGCAGCGGCACCAGCAGTTACTGCCGCACCAGCAGCGGTTGCAGCTGAACCAGCGGCATCCTTGGCAGCACCAGCAGCGTCTTTGGCAGCATCAACAGCAGCAGTCGCGGCAGCAGCAGCGGCTGGAGCAGTAATTGGAGCAGCAGCTTTTGGAGCTTCAGCTTTAGGGGCTTCTTGTTTGCCACAGGCGGCAAGGCCAACGGCAACGATTGCAACAGCGAAAATTGACTTGTTCATTTCTACATCCCTTGGATTAAAATTTTGATCAAAATTTTTGATCGGTTTTTGTGGCGTTCCCAGCGTCATACCGGTACCGTTCTTGCGTGGTTTCCAGCATTGACTGCAGTGCTCTGTTTCGACCGACCCGATAGTATATCACTGCATTGGTGCGACGCACAACATACTCGCCGCCACGACACGTCAACATGCCACGTCATTACTTGCAGGAAACGCAATAATTTTTTTTAACCACCAACGATCAAAGGCCGATGCTTCTGGCCGATACGCCATCCCCGCTTAATTGCCAAATCTCCTCAAAACGGTCGAGATAGGGTTTGACGTCGTTGGCATCATGAATGGTAACAATCGAGCGGGGATGGGCGGCGACCGGCTTGCGCCACATTGCGTCGTCGTCCGCAATCAGCAACACGTCCTGGACAATGCGGGCGTCACCTTCAGCGCGGCGGATGGTCAGCAAATTGGCGTGTTGTCCGAGTAATGCCATCAGCCGCGGCAATTCGCTGTCGATGCCTGTCGTGTCTTGAAGTGAAATCCGTATATGGCGTGCGCGGCTATTTTTGCTCCCCAGCAGGAATTGGCGCATTACCTCAATATTTTGTGGTCGCCCGTAACCACGATCACGCAGGGTTTTGGGCGATTGGTCAAATATCATCAACTCTTGTTGTGCGTGGTCAATCACTTGGTCAATCGCTTCGAGCGCTTCGGCTTGTGAATCC
>JAYTBF010000289.1:0-3292 GCA_043737175.1 Burkholderiales bacterium | reverse complement strand
ATGTTTGTATCGATCGTCCGCTGGATTGACCGCCACCGCGACGTCGCCCAACAAGGTTTCCGGACGGGTGGTGGCGACCGTTAATCCTTCGAGCCCGTCAATCGGTCCATCAGCAAAGTCGTAACGAATTTCCCAAATCTTGCCGTCTTCTTCCTGACTGATCACTTCCAAATCGGATACGGCAGTACCGAGTACCGGGTCCCAATGCACCAGCCGTTTGCCGCGATAAATCAAACCCTGTTCGTGTAACCGGTTAAACACCTCGACCACGGCGGCAGACATTTTTTCGTCCATGGTGAAGTAGCCCGCTTGGTCGCCTTCCGTATCGGCGTAGTCCCAATTGGCGGAGTCACCCAGGCGGCGCATTTGCCGGGTGATGGTGGCGCCGGATTCACGTTTCCAGTCCCACACGCGTGCCATGAATTTTTCACGGCCCAATTCGTGGCGGGTTTTGCCTTCGGCTTGTAGCTGACGTTCCACCACAATTTGCGTGGCGATACCGGCGTGGTCGGTGCCGACAATCCAATTGGTGTTGTCACCCAACATGCGGTGATAACGAATCAAGGCGTCCATCAGCGTTTGTTGGAACGCATGGCCCATATGCAGGGTGCCGGTCACGTTTGGCGGCGGCAATTGAATCGAATAGGCGGCGGCAGTGGCGTTCGCGCTGTGCTTAAAATGCCCGGCGGATTCCCATTTTGGATACCAATGGGCCTCAATGGCTTTCGGGTCAAAAGATTTGGCGAGTTCGTCGGCGGTGGCTTGAGTCGGTGCGTCGTTCATAGAGTTTTCGTGGCTGCTGTGCGTGGTGGAATGGTTGCCTCCACGGATGAAAAAATTCGGGACCAAGGATGGACACAGATTGATGTTTATCCGTGTTTATCTGTGGTTTATCGTGGTTAATGCCCTTATATGCTGATGGCGGCAGCTTATCTTTTCCGCAACCGGTCGGCCAGCGCGGCATTGACGGCATCACCGATTTCGTTGGCGATACTTTGTTTCATGTCGGCCAATACATGGGTGATGGTGGCGTTGAGCTGGCCATGAAACTGTTCACTCAAACGCGCTTCCAGACTGGTTGCCAGTTCCGCGTCGATGCGCTGTGAGACACGTTGCAAAATGTCGTGTGAAAGCTGATCGATCTGATCATCCGACATTTGCCGCAAAATTTTGGTGGTGGCATCCACGGCGATGGGTTGCGTCGCTGACGTTGGCGAGAGTGGCGCGGCAGCAGCCCACGATGCCGCACCAACGGCGCTGCCGGTGTGGGTGACTTGCTGCGCTGGCCAAGGTGGAGCCACGACCAAATCAGTCAATACGGGGATGTTGCGTTCGTCAGACTGATGGTTGCGTTTGCCCACCAACGCATCGACTTTTCCGGCCAGCTCCTGCGCCGTTTTTTTATCCTGATCCATTATTTGTCCGTCGCCATATCCAGATTTTGAATTTCAAAGCCGCGTGATTTATAAAATTTCAAACGTTCACGGGCGCTGTTGCGATCGTGTTCATCCATCGACACAACTTCCCGTAAAAATTCAAAGCGGGTGAAGTAGGGCGGTGGTGCATCGGCCAGATTGAGCAGGGCATCATGATGCGGTAAGGTTGAGGTGGCATTGGCAATCACCACCGGCGTCACTGCGGCCAAGGCGTGATCCGCGCGCACATGCGGCACAAACGACAACTGCGAAAAGGTCCACAAATGCCGGTCAAATTCACTGGCCGTTGCTTCGTCCGGTGCAAATACAATCAGTCGTTTGCCGCTGTCGTAGGCCTTCTTGGCAAGTTTGCAGGCAAACACCAATTTGTGATCTACATTAAAAAAAAACTTTACTTCGGTCATGGCTGCCAATGCTGTTTAAAAACCGTGGCAAAGTGCATCTCATTCAGAGTAGTGCACCTTGCCACGTGGACTGAATTACAGACCGGCGCGTTTCATCAAAAACTTCGCCAGCAACGGCACCGGACGACCGGTGGCACCTTTTTCTTTGCCTGAAACCCAGGCAGTGCCGGCAATGTCCATATGCGCCCATTTGTAGGATTTGGTGAATCGCGCCAGGAAACACGCCGCGGTGATCGAGCCACCGGCACGGCCACCACTGATGTTGGGAATATCGGCGAAATTGGATTTCAACATTTCGTCGTACTCTTCACCCATTGGCAGCAACCAGGCTTTGTCGTGTCCCGCATTACCCGCCGCAACCAATTCCGCACCCAACTCATCGTTGTTTGAAAAAATACCAGATGTGAAGTGGCCGAGGGCAATGACCATCGCGCCGGTCAAGGTGGCGGCATCGACCACCACTTCCGGCTTAAAACGTTCTGCAAAGGTGAGGGCATCACACAAGATCAAGCGACCTTCGGCATCGGTATTCAAAATTTCCACGGTCTGGCCGGACATGGAGGTCACCACATCACCCGGACGGGTGGCGTTGCCACCCGGCATGTTTTCGCAGGTCGGCACCAGCATCACCACATTCATCGGCAACTTCGACATGCCGACAAATTTCATGGTGCCGATCATCGCGGCCGCGCCGCCCATGTCGTATTTCATCTCATCCATTTCGGCAGATGGCTTGATGGAAATACCGCCGGTGTCAAAGGTGATGCCCTTGCCAACCAGTACCACCGGCTTGGCCCCTTTTTTGCCGCCATTGTGTTCGAGAATAATAAATTTTGGCGGCAGGTCAGAACCTTTCGATACGGCCAGCAAGGTATTCATGCCCAGCTTTTGCATGTCTTTTTTTTCCAACACGGTGCATTTGAATTTGTATTCCTTGGCGAGTTTTTTGGCGGTGTCGGCCAAATACGCCGGTGTGGCGATGTTCGGCGGCAGATTGCCCAGCTCTTTGGTCAATTGCATGGCTTCACCAATGGCTTCGCCGGTTTTCATGGCGGCTTTCAAGGCTTTTTCGTCGGCCTTGCCATCGAGGTGAAACGCCAATGCCTTGCCGACAAATTTATTGTCGGATTTTTTGGTGGCGGTGTAACGGTAGGCGGCATCAATGGCCGCAATGACAGCGCGCTCAACTTTATGCGCCAAATCTTTGCTCATATTGGTATTGAGCGGCAGGGTGACATCCACCACTGCGGTGGGTTTCAGCGCTTTGAATGCACCGGTGATGGCTTTGCAAAAACCATGGGTGCCGTAGGTGGCTTCGTCACCAAACCCGACCAACAACACGCGCTTGGCGGTCACGCCCGGCAGGTTATGCAACATCAGCGTGCTGCCGATTTTGCCGGAGATGTCGCCGGAAGCGGCCGCAGCGGCAATGGCGCCCTTGGCAACCTTGTC
>JAYTBF010000288.1:0-18008 GCA_043737175.1 Burkholderiales bacterium | reverse complement strand
TGAACACGCCGCGACACATTGCCTGCCACGTCTGAAAAAAGTGGTCGAAGGCGAACAGGGCGGCATCTCGGAATCGGTCGGCTGGAAAGGCGGCGGCGGCTTTCGCTTCATGAAGCTGGGCGAATCGGTATTTCTCGATGATGGGCGCATCAACCCGGCGGTGCGTTTCGCCACATTGGCATCGTATTTGTGGTTTCTCGAAACCGGCGCGCCACATGCAACCAATGCCTTCAATACGCCGCTGCTTGGCGTAATGCGTGATGCCGAGGCGCAAAATACGCATGAAGAAAGCGGCAATCAACCGCGCACGGCGATCATCCTGCTCTACAACGGCATTCTTGGCGACCGTCGTCCACAGGCGGGCAATGTGCTGACGAGTGCGATTTGGAATGGCATTCTCGCGCAACTGCCGCCGCACGATGGGCCGCGCATCATTTACGGCGAAGCGTGCCGCCTTTCGCCGCAGCGTTTAAAAAAATTGAATGTGACGTTCAAGCAGATTCCTTACGATATTCGGATGCGGTGATTGCACACATGGCGCTGACCCTAAAAGACTATCAACTTGAATCCCTCAATGCCATTGAGACCTTCCTTGAAGCCGCCCGTGGTGCGCGTGATGTGGCGGCACTCGAAACCGCATTTACCATTGCGCGTCGCAGCGCATTGGGAGATAGCGCACCACGTATGCCGTATCGCCCACTATCCAATCAAATGCCCAATGTGCCGCAGGTGTGCATTCGCATTCCCACGGGCGGTGGCAAGACGTTGCTGGCTGCGCATGCGATTGCGCGTGCGGCACGCCTGTATGTGGGGACAGAGGCGCCGCTTGCGTTGTGGCTGGTGTCCTCCAATGCCATTCGCACCCAAACGCTGGATGCGCTGAAGACGCCCGGGCATCCATACCGCGAGGCCTTGCTGCAATATTTTCCGGCAGATCGTTTGCGCGTCATTGACATCACGGAATGCGAGCAATTGCGTGCGCAGGATTTTACGTCTTCGGCGATTGTCGTCGTCGGTACGATCCAGTCATTGCGTGTCGATAACACCGCCGGCCGAGATGTGTATGCGTACAAGGAAACCTTTGAGCCGCATTTCACCAATATTCGCGAAGCTGCTTTTTTGGAAAAGATCGAACAAAAGGATTTGGATGCGCAGCCCTACCTGGGCGCAGGCGATATCGGAAAGGTCAAGCGCTCGTTCGCGAATTTGCTGGCTTGGCATCGACCGATTGTGATTGTCGATGAAGCGCACAACAACACAAGCCCGCTTTCAGTAGAAGTGCTCAACCGCATTCGCCCTGCCTGCGTCATCGAATGGACGGCCACACCAGCACGCGAGCAAAATGTGCTTTATCACGTTTCGGCGAGCGCGCTCAAAGACACCAACATGATCAAGCTGCCAATCGTGTTGTCGCCACACCCGAATTGGCAGGAGGCTGTACAAGACGCGGTGTTGACGCGTGAACGTCTGGCCAAGGAAGCGCTAAGCGAAAGTGATTATGTGCGGCCGATTGTGCTGTTTCAGGCTGAGAACATAAATGGTGAAGTCAATGTTGAAAATCTGAAACGGCATTTGGTCGAGACATTGCATATTGATGCTTCGCGTATCGCGGTCGCGACGGGCAATCAGCGTGAATTAGACGGCATCAATTTGTTTGATCGCGCTTGCCCGATTGATTTCGTCATCACAGTAGAGGCACTGAAAGAAGGTTGGGACTGCTCGTTTGCCTATGTATTTTGTACCTTGCAGAAAATTAATTCCGCCAAGGATATGGAGCAATTGCTCGGGCGTGTGTTGCGCTTGCCTTACGCCACACCGCGCAAGAGTGTGGCACTGTCACGCGCCTATGCGCATGTGTGCTCGCCCAACACCGCGCTCGTTGCGAGTCAACTCGCCGATCGGTTGGTCTCGATGGGTTTTGAGGAAATGGAAGTCGCACAGTTTTTGCAGCCCCCGCTGGAAGATTTGCTATCACCCGCGCCAAGGCTGCCTGTCATGACGCAAACCATCGTTGATTTGCCGCTGAATGTAATTGAGGCGTTGCGAGCGGCGATGCCGGGCGCAATCACGACAACAACAACAGCGGAGGGCACGCAAAATGTAGTCACTGGTTTATTGCCCGCCGCAGCGATTGAGGCAGCAATTTGCGCGGCCAAGGCAAAGGAGAAAGAAGCGGTTGAAGCGCAATTGACGCGACACCAGACACGCGCGCATGTGGCGGCGTCGCCCGCACAACGCGGTGAAACATTTGCCGCGATTCCGCAGCTTTGCGTACCACTGCAAGGCGAGCTCATGCTCTACGAGCCAGAGTTATTAGGTGAATTGCGTGATTTTAATTTGGCTAATGCGCCAACCGACCTGCCAGGACTTTCAATTAGCGATGATGAAAAACCTTATTTGATTGATATTGAGCGTGGGCATCTTCGGATCGAACAAGACCGTACTGAATATTCATTGAATTTGAATTTGGGCACGGAAGGCATTCGTCGCGAAGACCTGATTCGCGCGCTTGATGCGCGTATCCGCAGCCGCGATTTTTTGCAAGCTGACATGATTGTTTGGCTTGGGCGCGTGATTGATGCGCGTGTTGCAGCGGGCGTGACGTTAACTGAAATGGCGCGGCATTTGAATCTGCTGGCGGATGTGATCGCCAAACAAATTAAAACGCTGTTAAGCGCCAATAAAATCATCGCATTTCAAGCATCGCTAATTGATGGGCCGTCCAAAGCGTGTTTGTCGAATCACTTTCGTTTTCAATTTGATCCAAACCGCTATCCCGCGCGCTGGCTATTCAATGGCCGATACAATTTTGCCAAACACTATTACCCACTACCCGGCGAGCTTGATTCAGATATTCGCGCTGAAGAAACGGCATGTGCGATTGAAATTGACAGCATGCATGAAGTCAAAAGCTGGGTGCGCAACCTTGAGCGACAAGCCGAAGCAGCGTTTTGGCTGCCAACGTCCACCGATAAGTTTTATCCTGACTTTGTTGCAGAACTCAATGATGGGCGGATATTGGTGGTGGAGTACAAAGGCGGTGACCGCATTTCAAATGATGACTCGAAAGAAAAAAACACGATTGGCCGTGTGTGGGCAGCGGCGAGTGATAGGCGCTGTGTATTTGTCATGGTGACCGATGCGGTCACGGCGGGTAGGTCAGTCAAAAACCAAATTCTAAGTACTATCAATACACCATGAAACTGCTCGTCATCGGTTCCGGCGGACGTGAACATGCACTCGCATGGCGGCTCGCGCAAAGCCCCAATGTGCAATGTGTGTATGTCGCCCCTGGCAATGCCGGCACGGCGCACGAAGATGGCCTGATCAATATTGCGCTCACCGACATTGGTGAATTGATTGACTTCGCCAAAAAAGAAAATATTCACTTGACGGTTGTTGGCCCGGAAGCCCCACTCGCGGCGGGCATGGTTGATCAGTTTCAAGCCGCTGGACTCAAAATATTTGGTCCGACGCAAGCGGCCGCGCAACTCGAATCGTCCAAAGATTTTGCCAAACAATTTATGCAGCGCCACGCCATTCCGACCGCACGGTATGCGACCTTCACCAGCCACGCTGACGCAACACGCTATGTTGAAAGCGAAGGCGCGCCGATTGTCATCAAGGCCGACGGATTGGCGGCGGGAAAAGGCGTGGTGGTGGCGATGAACATCACTGAAGCGCACGATGCATTAACAATGATGTTGGGAAGCAGTGAAGGCCGGGTCGTCATCGAAGAATTTATGGCGGGTGAGGAGGCGAGTTTTATTTGTCTGTGTGACGGCAAAAACGCACTTCCATTTGCGTCCAGCCAAGACCACAAGCGCATTTTTGACGGCGACGAGGGCCCGAATACCGGCGGCATGGGCGCGTATTCCCCGGCGCCGGTGGTCACTCCGGAAGTACACGCGCGTGTCATGCGTGAAGTCATTTATCCCACCCTCAAAGGCATGGCCGCCGAAGGCGCGCCGTTCAGTGGATTTTTGTATGCGGGCTTGATGATTGATGAGAGTGGCAAAGTGCGCGTGGTGGAATTCAACGCGCGCATGGGCGACCCGGAAACGCAGCCGATCATGATGCGCTTAAAAACTGATTTTTTATCGCTGCTGGAAGCGGCGGTCGCCGGCAAGTTGGACGCGGTTGAAGCCGAGTGGGACCGACGCGCCGCATTGGGTGTGGTGATGGCGGCGGCCAATTATCCCGGCACACCAACCAAAGGCGACGTGATTACCGGCATCCCACCCGCGAGCGAAGATGCAAAAGTTTTTCACGCCGGTACGATTGAACAAGACGGCAAACCCGTTACCCATGGCGGCCGTGTGTTGTGTGTCACCGCACTCGGTGACACCGTGAAGATCGCCCAGCGCCGCGCCTATGAAATGCTGGCGCCCATCGAATTCACCGGTATGCAATTTCGTCGCGACATTGGTTATCGTGCAATAGGACGAAAAGATTAGGAAAAAAGATTAAAGTCGCCATTGGGCGGCGTTTTCCACAACAAAACACTCGAAACACCGCCACATTGCTGGCGTTGTCTAAATAGGTCACAAATGAATATTGCTGCTGTTCGCAACTACCTATTAAATTTGCAAAACGAAATTGTCGCCAAAATGTCCGCGATCGACGGGGGCGCATTTATTCGTGATGAGTGGGCGCGCCCCGAAGGCGGTGGTGGTATATCTCGCATCATTGAAGGCGGCGAAGTATTTGAGCGCGGTGGAATTTTGTTTTCTCATGTACTCGGCGAAAAACTGCCACCGACGGCGGCGGCCAATCGGCCGGAAATCGCCGGACGCCGTTGGGAGGCAATGGGCGTTTCGCTGGTGTTGCATCCGCGTAATCCCTACGTACCGACTGTGCATATGAATGTGCGTTTCTTTTTGGCAAAATCGGCAAATGGTGATGCCAACGAAGATGTGTTCTGGTTTGGCGGTGGCATGGACCTCACACCCTATTACGGTTTTGAAGACGACTGTGTGCACTTTCACCAAGCCAATAAAACGGCGTTAGATGGATTGGACCCAGGCTACTATCCCCGCTATAAAAAGTGGTGTGACGAATATTTTTGGTTGAAACACCGCAATGAACCGCGCGGTATTGGCGGCGTTTTCTTTGATGATTTTCATGCCGGTGGCTTTGACCACGCCTTTAAATTACAACGCGCGGTGGGTGACGCCTTTATTCCTGCCTATGCGCCGATTGTCGAACGACGTCTGGCCACACCCCATGGCGAACGCGAACGTGAATGGCAGCTGCATCGTCGTGGGCGCTATGTTGAATTTAATTTGGTGTGGGATCGCGGCACCCACTTTGGCCTGCAGTCGGGCGGACGCACCGAATCGATCCTGGCGTCGATGCCACCCCACGCCACCTGGCGCTACAACTGGCAGCCCGAAGCGGGCACGCCAGAGGCTGAATTGCTGACCAAGTTTATCAACGGCCGCGATTGGGTTTAACGACGGATCGCAACTGAATCCGACACCGCCATAAAGGAATCGGGGCGATGGCGAGCGGGTGCGATTTCGCGTCGAAGCGCGCAACCGTATATTTACTCCAGCATGCCACCGACAGCAACTTGTCGGAAAGCGTCGCGAGCGCCGATGAATCGTGGACGAGACGCGCTCTTGCTGATTAAGCCACCGCCGGAAAACAATCGGGGCGATGGCGAGCGGGTGCGATTTCGCGTCGAAGCGCGCAGCCGTATGGGTGATACGGCGAGCACTGGAAACGGGAAAGCGCCCCGCGCAGACCGCCTACGATAGTTTTCCGTGGCAGTGTTTGAACTTCTTGCCAGACCCACACCAACAAGGATCATTGCGGCCAACTTTGACTCCCTCGCGCACAAATGGTTGTGCCGGCTCGTCACTGACTTCTTTATCGGTTGACTCCAACGCGTCGTCATAGTCGGCGTGGTGGTATTGGACATTGGTTGCCGAGCGAGAGTTGGCGAGTTCGGCCGCCCGTTCTGCTTCCTCAACCTGCTGCTGGGTTTGCACTTGCACGTTGACTAAAATTTGTGTGGTCTGGCGCTTGACGACATCAAGCATATTGCCGAACAACTCAAAGGCTTCGCGCTTGTATTCCTGCTTGGGTTGTTTTTGTGCATAACCACGCAAATGAATGCCCTGGCGCAAATAGTCGAGTGAGGCCAGATGTTCACGCCAATGTGTGTCGATCGCCTGCAACATCACCGAGCGTTCATATTGATGCAGCAACGATTTATCAACGCTGGCAAATTTGGTGTTGTATTCGTCGGTGGCCTGACTCAACACCCGTCCCGCCACCATTTCGGTGTCGACTTCGTCATCACTTGCCAACCACTGGTCGATTGGCACGGTGATGCCAAATTCACTGCTGAGTGTTTTCATCGCTCCAGGCACATCCCACTGCTCTTCGAGTGTTTCGGGGGGAATATGCGTGTGTACAATTTGCGACAGCACGTCATTACGCATGGCGGTAATGGTTTCAGAGATGTCATCGTCGTCGAGCAACTCATTACGCTGTTGGTAAATCACCTTACGCTGATCATTGGCGACGTCATCGTATTCAAGCAGCTGTTTACGGATATCAAAATTGCGGGCTTCGACTTTGCGCTGCGCGCCTTCGATGGAACGCGATACCATCTTCGCTTCAATCGCCTCACCTTCCGGAATTTTCAAACGCGCCATGATGGACTTGAGGCGGTCACCGGCAAAAATCTTCAGCAACGGATCTTCAAACGACAGGAAGAAACGTGATGATCCCGGATCACCTTGACGACCGGCGCGACCACGCAACTGGTTGTCAATACGGCGCGACTCATGGCGCTCCGAACCGACGATATGCAGGCCACCCGCAGCCACCACCTCTTCATGCAGCTTTTGCCAATCCGCACGAATCTCGGCGATTTTTCGCTCTTTTTCACCGGCTGATAACTTTTCATCCGACTCAACCGTGTGAATTTGTGGCTCAGGATTACCACCCAATACGATATCGGTACCACGGCCGGCCATGTTGGTGGCAATGGTGATTTGTTTGGGTTTGCCCGCCTGCGCAATAATGTCGGCTTCGCGCGCGTGTTGTTTGGCGTTCAACACTTCATGCGGTAGTTTTTCTTTTTTTAACAACTCGGACAACAACTCGGAATTCTCAATCGAGGTGGTGCCAAGCAACACCGGCTGGCCGCGCTCGTGGCAATCTCGGACAGCAGCGACGATGGCGCGATCCTTTTCAACCATGGTCATATAGATCAGGTCGTTTTCGTCCTTGCGAACCATCGGACGATTGGGCGGAATGATGACGGTTTCCAGATTGTAAATTTGCTGGAATTCAAACGCCTCGGTATCCGCCGTGCCGGTCATGCCGGCAAGTTTGCTGTACATGCGGAAATAGTTTTGAAAGGTAATCGACGCCAGCGTTTGTGATTCGTTCTGAATCTTCACGCCTTCTTTGGCCTCGACCGCCTGATGCAAGCCTTCCGACCAGCGACGCCCCGTCATCATGCGACCCGTGAATTCATCAACGATGACAACCTCATTGTTTTGCACCACGTAATGTTGATCCTTGTGATACAGGGCGTGGGCGCGCACCGCCGCATACATGTGGTGCATCAACATGATGTTGGCCGGATCATAAAGTGAGGCGCCTTCTTGTAACAGGCCGTTTTCCGCCATCAACTCCTCGGCGCGCTCATGACCCTGCTCGGAAAGAGTGACCTGATGTTGTTTTAGGTCGCACCAAAAGTCACCCGGACCTTCTTCGGTTTCCTGTTTGGTCAAATGCGGTACCAACAGGTTTATTTTGATGTACATCGCGGTTGAATCTTCGGCCTGACCGGAAATGATCAGTGGCGTGCGTGCCTCGTCGATCAGAATGGAGTCGACCTCATCGACAATCGCAAAATTCAGTCCGCGCATCACCCGCTCTTCTTTGGCGGTCTTCATATTGTCACGCAGGTAATCAAAACCAAATTCATTATTGGTGCCGTAGGTGATGTCTGATTGAAACGCCACCCGCTTTTCGGTCTCCTCCATTTGTGAAAGATTGCAGCCAACCGACAGGCCCAAATAGTTATGCAGCCGCCCCATCCACTCGCTATCGCGCTTGGCCAAATAATCGTTCACGGTGATCACGTGTACGCCCTTGCCGGAAATGGCGTTCAAATAACACGGCAGTGTCGCCATCAATGTTTTACCTTCACCGGTACGCATCTCGGCGATTTTGCCGTCGTGCAACACCATGCCACCGACCAATTGCACGTCAAAATGGCGCATCCCCAATGATCGTTTGCCGACCTCGCGCACCACCGCAAAAGCCTCCGGCAGGAGCGCATCAAGCGTCTCGCCCTTTTGAAAACGATCCTTAAATTCCTGTATTTTGGCTTTTAATTGTTCGTCAGATAACGCAACCATGGCTGGTTCCAACGCATTAATTGCAACGACCCGTTTGCGATATTGTTTCAATAAACGCTCGTTACGGCTGCCGAAGATTGCTTTGAGAAATGAGTCAATCATTTGATGCTTTCAAGTTTTCAGGGTTGATGCTGTGGAAGGATGAAGTATTGGTGCCGTCATGATGAGAATCAAGCTGCGGCGCATGATTTGATTTGAAAGTCGACTATTGGTCGTTATCAGCAAATTTCAAATCACGCAGGCATGACGAACGATCACACATCGTTACCCAAAGATGGGTGAACGATTCGGCGATTCGGCTGGGAACTACGGGGCGCTGGCGGTCTTGACGGCCTGGGCAGGCTCGGGCGCGCGGGCGAAATTAAGGAAGCGGCTGGGGTTCAGAGGAACGGAGTTTTCGCGTACTTCAAAATGCAGATGGGGACCAGTGGCGCGACCGGTTTGACCGAGGTCGCCAATGCGTTGCCCCTTCAAGACCACATCGCCCGCTTTTACAATTTTTTTGGCGAGGTGTGCGTAACGGGTGGTCAAGCCATTGTCGTGATCGATATCAACCAGGTTGCCGTATTCAGCATGCCATTCTGACGCAGCGACGACACCACCAGCCGCAGCTAGAATCGGTGACCCTGGCGCGGCGATGAAATCAACACCGGCATGGAAGGTGTTACGACCATTAAACGGGTCAATTCGGAAACCAAAGTTGGATGAATAATATCCAGACGCGACCGGCAGGATGGTTGGAATGGCTTTGGCGGCGAGGCGCCCTTCCATCAATACCGAATCGAGCACACCCATTTTATCGGCGCGATCGTCCATCACCCGCGACAGATCCGCTAACTTGATGGTGAAATCCTTGAAGGAAACATCACCTGTCATGCTGGATGTGGGGGCGGGACCACCAACACCCGGCGTCACTGAAAAATTAAATTCGCCCTTTACACCGGCCACCTTGGCGAGTCGTTCGCCAAACGCATCAAGGCGCATCATGCGCGCCTGCAACTCACCGAGCTTCACCGCCAGCGAGTTAAGCTGCTCGCGCATATCGCGTTCGGCTTGCTGGGTATTTTGTTGTGTCAGGGTCGAAATTAAACTTTGGATGAACGGGTTTTGAATATCCACCGCGTATTTCATCGTTACCCAATAGGTGCCCAGCGCGAACATAAATCCGGCGCTGACAAAGCCCAAAGCCGCCATAATGATCTGCGACTGGGAAATCGTGACAATGCGGCTTTTGGCCAAACTGTCCGAAACTAAAATAATATTCATTCAACCCCTTTTACTGGAAACCGACCCGTTGAAGACTCGCTTCAAACCGATCAGCTCCTTATTCAGCGAAGACGACACGATGGCACCTCTGGTGGCGCAACATCGGCGACTGTCTCGCCTGCAAGATTCATTTGCGGACATCCTCCCGCCCGGTTGGGAAAAACTTTGCCGGGTTGCAGCCATGGAGGAGTCAACGGTGATTATCGCGGCAGCCAATGGTGCTATTGCAACCAATTTGAAGGCCTATTCGCCGCGTCTGCTTGAAAATTTCCGAACCGTTTTAGGGAAAAAAACAAAGCAGGAACAAGAGGTTACCGGAATTCGCATTGTGGTGCAACCGGAAATATCGACCTGGCGCGCGCCCACCCCAACATCCATTCGGCTGGCGTCGGCCAAGACCAGCATGAGCGCGGCCCAACTTGATGATTTGACTGAGAAATTGGCCGATTCGCCGCTCAAAACCGCACTTGAAAAGATTCAGGCCAAACGAGCCGCCACCAGTAAGCGGGCACTAGCCAACTCCGACAAAAAGCCTAAATAAGCAAAAGGCGCTCCACCAGATAAATCACGGCAATAAGGGCGGCAAAACTCAGCGTGACTTTAATAATCATTTTTGTGTAGTGCAAAAATCGCGGATTCTTGGTGAAAAGATATCCCAGGAAGCAGATCGACGCTCCCATCACCGCCGCCAATAACAATAATCGCAAACCAATCAACATCGCTGTTTTTCCTTTGTTAGGCTGCCGACAACGCCATTACACCAAACGCACCGGGCAATTCGTCGCGCTTATCGAACGTCACCATTTCGTAGGCTGACTTGTCCGCCAGCAGCGCCCGTACCAATTGATTGTTCATTGCGTGACCCGACTTCACGCCGGTGAACGCACCAATCAATGGATGACCGAGCATATAAAGATCACCTACCGCATCCAGCGCCTTATGCTTCACAAATTCGTCTTCTGATCGAAGGCCGTCCGGATTCAACACATGAAAGTCGTCAATGACAATAACGTTATCGAGTGAGCCACCACGACCCAAGCCTGCCTGACGCATGGCCTCAACCTCATGGGTGAAACCAAAGGTGCGGGCACGTGCCACTTCCTTGATAAACGGAATGTCGGCGAAATCTATCTCGACCACATTTTGCCGGCCGTGAAAAACCGGATGATCAAAGTCGATGGAAAATTTTAATTTAAAGCCGTTGAATGGCTCAAGCCGGACCAGCCTATCCTTGTCCTGCAGTTCAATCACTTTTTTGACGCGAATGTACTTTTTGGCTTTGGCCTGTTCTTCGATGCCGGCCGACTGCATCAAAAATACAAACGGCGCGGCGCTGCCATCCATGATCGGCACTTCGACGGCATTTAAATCCACATAGGCGTTGTCGATGCCCAGGCCGGCAAACGCCGACATCAAATGCTCAACCGTCGCAACATTGGCGCCGGTCTTGCTGTCTTCGATACGCGTCGACATACGGGTGTCGTTCACATTCAGGGCGTGCGCCCGCACCGTTGGCGCGCCCGGCATATCAGTACGACAAAAAACAATACCGGTATCGGGCGCGGCCGGACGGATGGTCATCTCAACGCGGTGGCCGAGATGCACACCCACACCGGTTGCGCGGACTTTGTTTTTAACGGTACGTTGTTTGATCACAGCGATTTAGATGAATGCGTTTAAAAAACGAATGGGCTATTTTACAGTTAAGCCGATGCGCGCGATTTCAAGTGGCAAGACAGGCATTGGATTTTGTGTCCGCTAATTTTCACAGGGAACCTTTACTGTTGACCTTAAGCGGTCCTACGATTTTCCCGAAAGAGCAGATGCGGTCATTGGCCCCTCCACCCGGGCGTCTCTACTGTTACAGAAGAGAAACCTTAACACCAGCGCAACCATACAAGCGGTCATTTGACGTTCGAGCTAAGCGTTGGCGACCAAGGATCGCTAGTGACGAGAAATGGTCAATTCTGCGTCGGCGCCAACATATGGCAGCTCTGTCCGTGCCACAGTCTTCACTTACCGAATCTCCACGCTTACAGCACATATTCTGACAATCGACCTGATCATACGGTTGTTGCACAACGCGTTGCAGCGGATGGAGGGATCAAGGCGGATTCGAATGACTATCGCATACCTATGGTCAAGCAGATCGACCTACCCTTATAGTCGGCCATTTCACGGACATCAGGATCACAGCAAAGCGCCAGTGTTGTTTGCGCTACGAAGCACAAGCACAGCATTGGTTCCCCCAAATGCAAATGAATTGGACAACATCACGCGAGCTACGGTACTTTCGCGCGCGATGTTCGCGACATAGTCCAAGTCGCATTCGGGATCGCTCTGTTGCAGGTGCATTGTCGGCAGCGCAACCTCATGTTGCATGGCCAGCAGCGACAGCACGCATTCCAATGCCCCGGCCGCGCCGAGGAGATGCCCGTGCATCGCCTTGGTGGCGCTGATCGGGATCTGGTCGGCCCGGTCACCAAACACGGCTCGGATGGCAGCTGTCTCCGTCCGATCGTTGGCTTGTGTTCCGGTGCCATGTGCGTTGATCGCGTCCACATCTTCCGGATGGCTATGTGCAGCAAGAAGGGCCGCTTTCATCGCCGCCGATTGTCCCTCCACGCTGGGTCTGGTGATGTGGCTGGCGTCGTTGGACTGTCCGTAGCCCAAGATTTCGCCAACAATTGGCGCGCCGCGCGCCATCGCACGGGCCCATGGCTCGATCACCAGCATGGCCGCACCCTCGCCCAAGACCATGCCGCTGCGGTTCTTCGAGAAGGGCCGGCAGGACATGCTCGGATCATCGGCATCCATAGTGGCCACCGTGTGCAAAGCTTCCCATGCCTTCAGCGAACCCGGCGACAATGGTGCCTCCGAGCCGCCTGCGATTGCGACATCAAGTTGCCCGCACGCCACCCGCATCCAAGCCTCGCCAATTGCGACTGTCGATGATGAACAGGCGGTGGAATACGTCATGTTCGGGCCACGTAGCTGATGTTCTATCCCAATCCAGGCCGCGGCTGCGTTGTGCATCCCCATCAGAATGGTAAACGGCTTGATACGGTCGGATCCTTCACCGTAAAGCGTCTGGTAGCCGCCGTCTATGGTATGGGTGCCACCCATGCCGGTACCAACAAAAACGCCAGCGCGGGCGCGGTCAAGGTCTGCCAATGCATCATGAGAACTCTGTACCGCCTGGTTCGCCGCGAACACTGCGAGCAGACTGAACCGGTCCAGCATGCGGGTCTTGCCGGCGTCGAAGTCAGTACCCTCAACAAGCTCGGCCGTCGCCGCGATGGGTGCTACCAGTCGGCTTGCAAATGGAATGCCAAGCCGACGAACCCCTGACCGGCCAGCACGGGCGTTTGCCCACACCTCTGTTGCGCTATTGCCCAGCGGTGAAACAACACCGATGCCGCTGACCGCGACCCGTCTCATGTCACGCGCACTTCCGGTACCACGGATGCTGCCTCAACCATACCCAGCCCTTGTCGGGCAACGAGCGCATCCACATAATGAACGACATCACGTAGCGTCGCCAGTTTGACCGGGTCCGATGGCAACTTGATCTTGAATGTGTCCTCGATGTTCCAGAGTAATTCGACAGTCCCCAATGAATCGATACCCAAATCTTCGAGTGGGACGTCCAGCGTCAGACGGTCGGGCAACAGTTTGTTTTCATTTATCAGTATCCGGCTCAATGTTTCGAAGGTGGTGGTCATATGGGTTCCTGTTCAAGCGGTTTCAAAGTGACGTCAGCGCACTGTTTGCAGTAGTTTGGGGTTGAGGCACTGTCAGCATGGTTGGCAAGCGAACTTTCCCGCCCCAGCGCGCGCCTCGGGTGAGCACGCTTGGGCACGCCTTGACCAGGCGCATCAACAGCGCAGAGGTTTCAGGGTGCATGGCCAAGTGCGCGAAGCCAGCAGCCAGACGCAAGCGCGGCACAAACTCTTTGCGCCAGGCGGCTGCATATTGGTGCGCGATCTTGACCTGCTGCAAGCCGTCCGGCACCGTCGCGGAAGGCTGCTGGTCCAGTAGATACGAACTCAGCAGCGCAGCGGATTGCAGGGCCATGCTCATGCCTTCGCCCAGGATCGGGTGCGCTTCACCGGCCGCGTTGCCAACCCGGAAGATAGCGTCGTTGGCAGTGACGCGCACACCCGGATCGAGCGGACCCGATGTTAGCCACGGCCCGTCACGCACTGCCCCGTCCAAAGCCTGCCTGACTCCTGCGCAAGCGTCCTGCAACCATGTCTGGACTGTATTGCCAGCACGCTCGCCGGGTGCGGTGCAGCGCAACGCGCTCAAGCGGTCGCGACGGATGCAGCAGGCAATTGTCATCACCCCGCCATCTGCAACCACCATGCCGCCGTAGCCGCCGTCCATGGCCAGCACACTGATAACCCCTTCTGGAAGCGAGGATCCGGTGAAATTGGCTTTGAAGGCGAACAGGTCTGTAGCACTGCGTTTCAACCTGCGTTCGGAGCGCACAGAAGGCAAGTCTTCCCATGAACCGTGCGCGTCAATGACGACCTTGGCAACCAGCCGCAGAATTGCATTGGACTCGATTGCGCGAACTTCGCAATTCCATGCACCTGCGCTGCCCAGGATGGTCTGCACGGCCCAAGGCTGAAACAGCACTGCACCAGCCATTCGGGCCTGCTCCAACAGCAGGCTATCCAGCGTTTCACGGCCGAGAGCTCTGCCCCAGGGAAAACGCTCGTGGTCTGCGGCGGGCAGGTCGGCCGTGACCGATTTATCGGCGTGCATCAGCATTACCTGACGGAGCGCAGGGCCTGCAAGGGCATGAAACGCCTCACCAATTCCAAGCGCCTGCAGCAAAGGCAAGTTGCTGGCTGCAACACATTCTCCGCACACCTTGCGGCGCGGGAAACGTTGCTTCTCAATCAACGCGACGGACCACCCCGCGCGGGAGAGCAGCGTGGCGACGGCTGAGCCGGCTAAGCCGGCGCCAACCACGATGGCGTCGAATTTCGTATACGATGTATCCAACATCAGTCGGTCCCAATCCGTTGGGCGCTGAAGCAATGGCTGAAAAGCCCGGCAGCGAGCTCCTGTGCTTTCCATCCGTTGCCAACCCGTGGCCAGCGTGCCGTGATTTCATGGTCGCGAAAGCCAGCACGTACGCTCAACACAGCATCTTCACGGGTTACCGCATTCGCGCCGATGGCTCCGACCAGATAACTGCCCGCCAGGGCCAGCCAAGTCCTCTTGGGCTCACAGGCGAAGAACCGATCAGATCGCGATGCGATTCCAGCGAGCAGCAGGTCGAGTTGGTTGTCCTCGAAATGGTGCAGAAACAAGGCGGTGGACACCATATCCCAACGCGACAGACGACTACTTGACTCCAGGGCGGACACATCTTCGTCTGGCCGGGCAGCCCAGTCTAGAACGTCGGCGTTCAGGACCTGCGCGGTCCACCCCAGCTCGGCATAAGCCGCCAGCGTCGCAGGCGCCACGATATTGACGCGATCGAGCAGTGTCAGCTGAACACGCGGCCAGCGGGGCGCCAGCGACCTTGCGACGCCGAGCAGCAAAGTGCCATCGCCCGCGCCAATCTCCAGGATACGCAGTGATGCGCTGGCGCGCTCCGGTGACACCATCGACCGCCAACCCTGTGACACGATCTTCACTGAGCGCATCGCGCGATGGACCCGAACAAGATCGCGCCGCGAGCGTACCGCAGCAGGATCCGTCGGCGCCAAGTGGTCTAGTGTCTCGGCTGTTACGACCCTGTGCGACATCATGACTGCACTTCCAGAAGAGCACCATGGCAACTGAATCCTGCGCCGAAGGAGGAAAGCCACCACCAGCCGGGCTCGGCGTCATCGGCCAACGCGGCTTCGAGTACGAAATAGACAAAGGCGCTCGATAGATTCCCATACTCGCGCAGCATGGATGCGCTGTAGCGCAAATCGTTTGGCTGTAACTCCAGTCGGCGCGCTAACGCCTGCAGTACGTCGCGCCCGCCTGCATGCATGATCCAAGTGCCAATGTCGCGCGGGTACAGGCCTGCGCGCCCGAGTACGGTTTCCAGCACGCGTTGCGCATAGTCAGCTGCAAGTTCAGGCACGGCCCGAGTCAGGATGTTGCGCAGCATGCCATCGCGTTGCTCGAACATCAGCGCGCTGCGTTGGGCTGGCTCGATCAGTGATGTACTGTCCTTCCATTCGATCTTCCGCCTCGCCTGTGGCGCCTGACGCGACAGCACGGCAGCGCCTGCGCCATCACCGAACAGGCACGCGCTAATCAGCACACCTGGATCGTTGTCGAGGTACATCGCGGCGCTACTCACCTCTACGCAAATCGATAGGACGTGTTCGCAGGTTTCGGCGGCCAGCAGCGACTTGCCAAGTATCAGGTTGGGCAGAGCCGCCGCGCAGCCCTGGCCCACGAGGTCGAATGCCAGCACATCTGGCCGTAGCCCGAGGTGTTCAATGACATATCCCGAAAGCCCGGGACACACGTATCCGGTGCAGGTACTGACGACCACAGCATCGATTTGCGCGGGTCTGAGCTCTGCTCGGGCCAGGGCGGTTGCCCCTGCTTGGACCGCGAGCACAGGTGCGTGCGTGAGGAAACGACGCGCTAACGTGTTCGGGTCAATCGTAAAAACCTCATCCAGCGACTCGACCGCCAGACGCCGGGCTTCGATGCCGTTGTCGCGTTGAAGGACAGTTCTTGCGATCAAGTGGGCACGGCCATTCAGCCGTGAGAACCAGTCTGACTCCTCAAATGCGACGAGGCATTGCGCCTTTGTGTACCGCTCTGGTGGGCTCGCGGTGCCGACGCTTTGTATATACATAGCCGCTGATCATGGGGCAAGCCGTCACGCGAGTCTGTGCGTTAGCGAACCTATTTTCGAAGCTGTATGGATTTGCGGCTGCGCACGGACGACGGGTTCGAGAACCCGCGTCCGGCAGATAGGTCAAATCTGCATCGGCGCTAACACGCGATGGCAAAACATGATCCATCAGGCTCGCAAAGGCGCGTGCATTTCGTCGTTTTAGACGATGACTACGACGGAATTTAAGTATTCAAAATTTAGCGGCACGAATCATGAGGCCGTCGGAAAGCACCGCTTCTGGCCGTTTCTTCAATTCTATATCGGGCCTGAATTTGCACCGTCCATTCACGACAATTTCTCATACTGAAACTCGTTTATACGCGGGTATTTTCAACATTTTTTACTTGGAAATGCCCGTGGATAAACGACTTTGAATTATTAATTCTTTGCAGTTGGGCAACCATCCCGACGGGGCAGAGGTTCCCGTCAGGATGGTTGCATTTGCCCGCATCCACCTCCCACACCACGCCACCAAGCATGGCGACTACTGGGTCAGCAGATCGTTAAAGCGAAATCAAATAAATCACATGGCGTCAGCAATCGTCGTGAGCGACTTCAGCGCAAGGCGCACGGAGCAGAGAAGCCGGAATGGATATGTAATCCATGAGGACTCCGAGCGCCGCGCAACGCTGCGATCAAGTCGCGCAACAGATTGATGAGCCATGTCAGTCAGCTTGTTTGCGCAGGAAGGCCGGAATGTCATACGTGTCCATGCCGGAATTTTGCATGGCCGAAACCGTAACATCACGACGACGCCGGGTCACGGCCGGTGCATCCAGATCAGCGTAGTTAATGGCGCCGGCCGGTGTTGATTGCATTGCACCCGCATTTGAACCGAATGCGTCATCGGTGCCGGTGCGGGCCATCATCGGTGCCGAGTACACCACCTGCGGCTGCGGCTTGGCAATACGACCGCCCAAGCCGGTGGCAACAATCGTCACCCGTAATGCTTCACCCATAGACTCTTCACACACACTGCCAAAAATCACGGTGGCGTCTTCTGCGGTGAAACTGCGAATGGTGTTCATCACTTCATGGACCTCTTTTAACTTCAAGGATTTTGATGCTGTGATGTTGACCAATACGCCACGTGCGCCGGTCAGATTGACATCTTCGAGCAACGGCGAGGCCGCGGCACGTTCGGCGGCAACTTGCGCACGATCTGCGCCGGTTGCGGTGGCCGAACCCATCATCGCCACACCGTTTTCACTCATCACCGTGCGCACGTCGGCAAAGTCAACGTTGACCAGGCCGGGGCAATTGATAATTTCAGCAATGCCCGCAACCGCACCGTGTAATACGTCGTTGGCGGCTTTGAAGCCATCCTCGAACGTAGCGTCTTCACCCAACACTTCCATCAAACGGTCATTTGGAATGATGATGAGTGAGTCAACATTTTGTTTGAGCGCTTCGATGCCCAATTGCGCCGCTTTCATGCGTTTACCTTCAAACGAAAACGGCTTGGTGACGACCGCCACCGT
>JAYTBF010000287.1:0-8069 GCA_043737175.1 Burkholderiales bacterium | reverse complement strand
TCAATCTGCAACCGGACCCAGAAAGTTGACCTTATTCTCAGGAATCGAAAAACAGCCTGTTAGTTTGCCCAATAATCACTTGCCTACAAATTCGATTGCGCCTGCCAAAATGGAAGGCAAAAAGGGAATACCAAAATGAAATCAAACCACCATCATTCAAAAATGCCCCGATTCACTTCCCACCCCTATTTGTTGATGACACTCGCCCTGAGTCTGGTCGTCACCGGCTGCGCCAATCGCACCAGCAAGACCGAACCTGAGGACGCCATTCGTTCCGAGATGCAGCAGGTGGCCGCGCCCAAACCGGCCGCAATCGTGCCGCCGCAAATCAGTGACGCATTACAAAACGCAGAGGCCGCCGCGCAGGTCGCAACCAGCCCGGCGGAGCCGCGTTTTGATTTGATAGTAAATAATGCACTGGCGCGTGAAGTATTTTTGGCCATGGTTACCGATACCCGTTACAGCATGTTGATGCATCCAGAGGTCACCGGTTCGTTGTCAGTGACCTTACGCGGCATAACCGTGCGCGAAGCGCTGGAGGCGATTCGTGATGTGTATGGTTACGATTTTAAGATTGACGGGCGCCGAATTACTGTCTTCCCACCGACCTTACAAACTCGTATTTTCACGGTGAATTATCTGAATGTAAAACGCGACGGCAAAAGCGAAATACGCGTCAACTCCGGTGGTTCGGCCGTGCAACCGAGTACGAGCACACCTGGTGCGCCCGGTACACCCCCCGCCACACCAGGTGCGCCTGCTGGTGGCGCACAGACCGCTTTCGAAAATAGCCGGCTTTCCACCACCTCCAAGACTGATTTCTGGGGCGAACTCGGTGACGTGCTGCGCGGCATTGTTGGCACCGGTGTCGGCCGAAATGTGGTGCTCAGTCCGCAGTCTGGAATTGTGGCGGTTCGCGCCATGCCGGATGAGTTGCGGCAAGTCGAAGCGTTCCTGAAGGCGTCGCGCATCGCGGTTGAACGTCAGGTGATGCTGGAAGCGAAAATCGTCGAAGTGCATTTGCGGGATGGTTTCCAAAGTGGTGTCGATTGGAACTTGCTGCGTGGACGCGGGGCCGGTGGTGTCATCAGTATTGCGCCGCCTGGGCGCTTTCCAAACCTTGGAATTTCCCAGCCGCAGCTGCCAGATGCAACCGCATTTCCGGCACTTGGCAATGGCATATTCGGGCTGGTTTTTGGCCAACGTAATTTTGAAGGTGTATTGAGCTTTTTGGAAACGCAAGGCGACGTACAAATTCTGTCGAGTCCACGGGTCGCAGCGCTCAACAACCAAAAAGCCGTGCTGAAAGTGGGCACGGATGAATTTTTTGTCACCGGCATTACCGGTGGAACGATTACCTCTGGCGGGTCTACATCTGGCAATACCACTACGCTGCCGACTATCACGTTATCGTCTTTCTTTTCCGGTATTTCGCTAGATGTGATGCCACAAATCGATCAGGGTGACACCATTACTTTGCACGTTCATCCCTCCGTCAGCTCTGTTACGGAAGTGATCAAGCAGGTTGATCTGGGCGGATCAATCGGTTCCATCCGTTTGCCGTTACCGGCCAATAGCACCAATGAGACCGATACTGTGGTGCGGGTCACCGATGGCAATATTGTTGCGATTGGCGGTTTGATGCAGGTCCAGACCCAGGGGTCCCGTTCCGGTTTGCCGGGATCAACAAGAGTTCCACTGTTGTCGAATCTTCTCGGCAACCAGCAAACTACCGGTTCAAAACGTGAAATTGTCGTGTTAATCAAACCGACCATCATTCGTTCCGCCGAGGACTGGCGCGAACAAGCGCGTGACGCGCGAGATCGTGTTGAAGAGCTCAGCAATGCCCGGCGGATTATTAATGTTGATGGGGCGCGGCCGACTGCACCAGCGTCACCAAAGTAACGGGTGATGTACGAGCGTCACTTTGGCCTGACCGAGCGACCGTTTTCGCTGACTCCGGATACCTCTTTTTTTTATGCACATCAAGGCGCACAGGCGGCATTAAATACGCTGTTGGTGGCGCTGCGTTCCGGCGAAGGATTTGTCAAAATTGTCGCCGAGGTGGGCTGCGGCAAAACGCTGCTGTGTCGACGACTGCTGGCCGCACTCGCCGAGAATTGCGCCACCGCCTACATCCCCAACCCCGATCTAGACGCGCGCAATATGTTGCTGGCGGTGTGCGACGAACTGGCCATTGAAATCGACGCTAATGAATCGTCGCATCGGATTGTCAAAGAACTTAAACGCTGCCTGCTGGGACACGCGCGCGCCGGTCGCAAGGTCGTTTTAATCATCGACGAAGCGCAGTGTATTCCGGATGACACGGTCGAAGCGTTGCGCTTGATGTCCAATATTGAAACGGAAAAACGCAAGCTGCTGCAGATTGTCCTGTTTGGCCAACCCGAGTTGGATGTGAAACTTACCCAGCCGCACCTGCGACAATTATTGCAACGCATTACCTTTGCCGATTATCTTGCGCCTTTACAAACGCAAGAGGTTGGCACTTATGTTGACTATCGTTTAAAGGTTGCCGGTGCCACCGATCCGCGCATTTTCACCAATGCCGCCATCGAGGAATTATCTCGGCGCAGCGCCGGTATCCCGAGATTGATCAACGTGATTTCCCACAAGGCATTGATGTTGGCGTTTGGTAGCGGGTTGAAAAACGTGGAACGCCAACATGTTGCACTGGCTGCCGACGACACCGACGCGGTGATGCCGGAAGCAGCCGGTTGGTTGAAATCGCTTTGGAATAAATTATTTGGCACGGATCCGAAGAGGGGACGGCCGTGAGTGTGATTAATAAAATGCTGCAAGATATCGACCGTCGTAATGCTGCGCGCAACGCGCCGGTTGAATTCCCGGAGCCGCGTAATGTGAAACCACGCAAAACCGACCGGCTGGTGCCGGGTTATATCTGGTTGGTGGGCGTGATTGTTGGCGTGGTGGCGATCGGCCTCATTGTTTGGCGGCAATGGAGTGCACCACCATCACCGCAGCCTGCCGTCTCGAAGCCGACGGTGTCAACGGTTGCGACAGTTGCCCCGGCTGTTGCCGCGCTGCCGACACCCGCGACGTCACCAGATGGGATTGTGCCGCCGGCACCGAACGGAACGCTGGTTGCGCCGTCCGGCGGTTTGCCTACACCGGCAGAAAATCTAGCCGTCGTTTCCTCCACCCCATTAGCGGAGCCGGTTCGTGCGGCGCCGCTCCTGTCGAGTGACACGCTCAAGTTATCGATGAAACTATCCGCGTTGGTGGCGGATACGCCACCGATCAACGGAGCGCCGAATCGATTCTCTGCTCCAACAAAACCGGTTCCACCGTTGCCAGTGGTGCCAGAGTTGCCGGGAAAAACCACCATCTCAACATTGCCGGTTCGGCAGGTCGCCGCAGATGAAACGATCGTAGCGGCGCGCTCAATGTGGAATGACGGCGCGCATTCTGCGGCGATGGCCACGTTGCGTGAGGCCTTGGCCGCCGCAGAAAATACGCGAAGCCAACGCGCGACTGGATTGCTCGGGCGTGAAATTGCCAGACTGGAGGTCGCCGATAACCGTCCGCAAGTGGCAATCGATTTATTGAAACGGCTTTAAGGTAGCATCGGCAATGACGCCGATGCGTGGGCACTGCGCGGCAATGCCGAACAACGGTTGGCGTTGCATCAGGACGCGGTTACGTCCTATCAGGCGGCCCTCAAGATTCGACCCAATGAGGGCAAGTGGATGTTGGGTGCGGCAATCTCGCTCGCCGTGAGCGGCAAGCTGGATGAAGCGCAAGTTTGGGTGGATCGTGCGAAAGAGCGCGATGCCATCACGCCGACCATTGGTGTGTACTTGAAACAATTGGGGATTAAGGTGGGGCGGTAGTCTCGCAATATAAACGGCAAAAATGGGGTCGGACACCACTTAATTTTCCAAAATGCAAATACAAGCATTGGTGAGCTGTTCCACGTATTTTTGTTTCAAACGCCTTGCCAGTAGGCGACTTTTAAAAATTAATACCAATCCACGCCGATGCGCGCTTTTCGGCGTCCAATGTGTCGAGCTACGACCTGTGCAATATGCAGGCTTGCCTGCGCGCGGCGTGATTCCCACCCGTGGCGGTGGGGGTGATCAATTTGCTGCAAAGGTTGTTGACACCATTGCGCCGCCTGCCGTAAGCTTCGTCGAATAAAAATTCAAACGTATGCGAAAGGTTCGCAACATGAACATGTACGATGGGGCCAAACACAATCCCTTTGCGATGACTGCACCATGGTTGCTGGTTGCTTTGGCTTTTTTGGCGGGTTGCTCGCAGGAACGCACCCCTCCCGCAGCGCCTGCATTGTCGATAGACACGACACCTGCACTCAACATTTCTGAGTGCCAAGTATCCGGCCAATGCGGCCAGGCCTTGCCTTGTGAAGGGCGGCCGGTGCGGGTCGGCGGCCGGGTTGATGCCGTCAATATTTTTGACAAGACCGCCCATCCGCATCTGGCTTTTCAGAAATTTCTGATGCGCCCGTCGTCGCAGGCGGAGGCCGTGGAAATCTGGGTGACAAACGCAACGGATGCCGCCGCACGCGATATATTCCAGCGGGTACGCGCCGCCGCCGCCACGCAATCTGAGGTTGCTGTGACCGGTGTGGCGGTGGGGGTTGACTTGCCTATCACCGGGCAATGTCGCCGCGTGTTCAAAATTGAAATCACATCGGCAGATGCAATCAAGGGGACAGAAAAATGAACGCATTCATTTCGCAGACGAGGCATCAATTTATGGCCACGTTATTCCGCGTTGTTTTGTTGGGTTTGTTCGCCATTAGTGCTTGGGCTGCGCCAGTCGATGAAGCGACCGCAAGGCGAGTGGCACAAAATTACATTACCCAGCACATTGCGCTTCACGGCGACTGGGCGGGACACTCCCGCCCTACAGTCAATCGTGTGGCGCTGGTTTCGCACGAAGGGGTGGCCATTGGTTATTTGGCGTCGGTGAATCCCTCCGGGTATCTGCTGGTCTCTTACGACGATGACCTGGTGCCCGTGATTGTTTATGCGCCAATTGGCAATTTCGAGCCGGGTGAAGTTGTGAATCTTGGTTCAATTGAGTCGTGGATACTCCCGGAGACAAAAATTCGCTTGCAGGCCACTGCCGAACGCCTCACGGAGTTGCAGCAAGTTGCGGATGAGAGCCTGGCCGCGCGCCTTCGTGATGAATCCCCTGCCGCGCGTGCCTGGGCTTTTTTTGACCGGGAGGTGGATGTCTTCCAGCCCTTGCTGCCGGGTATCAATGAAAAGGTCGGCGCGCTCGACGGTGTGAACTTGAAAGCCGAGAAGCTCGGACCGTTGTTGCGCACTTCGTGGAATCAAGGGGAAGATCGCGCGCCGTATACCTACAACCTTTATACGCCCGCCGCGTCGGGTTGCGCGCGCACCGTCACCGGCTGTGTGGCCACGGCTGCGGCGCAGATTCTGAAATACTGGAATTGGCCGGATCGCGGCACCGGCAGTTCTTCGTATCCATGGCTGGGGCTAACATTGTCGGCGAATTATGATTTTGCCTACAACTGGTCGGCCATGCCGGCAACATTGAGTGCGGCCAGCTCATCGGCACAAATCGATGCTGTTGCCCGCCTGATGCAACACGTCGGTGTCGCGTTTCGCATGAATTATGGATGTGGATCAACTGGCGGCTCAAGTGCGGCGACCGGTGATGTGGCGACCGTATTTCCACAGTATTTCAAGTACCGCAATGACATCCGTACCGTCACCCGCAGTGCAATTTCAGCCGCTGCATTTTTCCAGGCCATCCAGACCGAGCTCGATGCCAACCCGCCGCGGCCAGTTTTGTTCAGCATGCGAACCAGCAGCGGTGGCCATGCGGTGGTCGTTGATGGGTACCAAACGGGTGTGACCAACATGGTGCAGGTGAACATGGGGTGGGGTGGTTTTGCCAATGCGTTTTACGATATTTCCAACGATTGGGCGGCGGGAGGGAACAACTGGATTGCCAGCACCCAACGCGCATTTGTCAATATCCAGCCCACCTCCTCAACCAGTTGCAGCTATGCGCTGGGTTCATCGGGTGCATCGGTAAGTGTCGCCGGTGGATCCGGCAGTGTGCAGGTGACAGCCGGATCAACCTGTGCGTGGAGCGTAACCAGCAACGCGTCGTGGATAACCGTATCGCCAGGCTCTGGCACCGGCACGGCCAATATTGGCTACAGCGTCGCGCCCAACACCGGCAGCGGCGCACGCAGCGGATCCTTGACCATCGGCGGGCAGATATTTTCCGTGACGCAGGCGGGCGGCTCCTGCGCCTATTCATTATCGTCCGCGTCGCAGACGTTTTCGTCCGGCTCGGCCAGCGCGACATTGTCGATTACCACTGGTGCCGCTTGCGCATGGAGTGTGGCGCCGAGCGGCAGTTGGAGCGGTGCGGGGGCATGGCTGACGTTCCTGTCACCCACGTCCGGCATCGGCACATCGACCATCTCCTACTCGGTTTCACCCAACACCGCCGCCACCGCGCGTACCGCGACCCTGTCGATTGCCGGCCAGTCACACGCCATCACGCAAAGCGGGACATGCAGCTACGCCGTGTATCCCTCCAGCCAATCGGCTCCCGCCGCCGCCGGCAGCGCCAATTTTCGATTGGAAGCCGGCAGCACCTGCGCGTGGGTCGCCGAAACCAGCGCCAGTTGGATCACTATCAGCCCGCCAACTTCTGGCACAGGCTCCGCGTCGATCACCTACAGCACCGCCGCCAACACCTCGGCCAGCGTGCGCACCGGAACCATCATTGCGGGACGCCAGACCGTGACCGTGACCCAAGCCGCTGCCGGTGCCGCCGCCACGGGCATCGCCAACGGTGATTTTGAACAGGGGCGCACGGTCTGGACCGAACAGGGGTCACAACTTCTGTACAACGATCCGGCGCGTGCGCGCACTGGTTATTGGATGGCCTGGCTTGGCGGATATGACAATGGCACGGATACGCTTTCGCAAACGTTCACGGTGCCGGCCAATGCGGCGTCGGTGAATGTGCGGTTCTGGACATATATCACCACCTCGGAAGGTGCCACCACCACACCCTACGATGTCATGACCGTGGCGGTGCACAACAGCGTCACCGGCGCGCGCATCACCACGCTCGGATCATTTTCCAATGCCAACGCCACCACGGGGTGGATACAGACCCCGGCATATGACTTGACTGCCTTTCGCGGCCAAACCATCCGGCTGGTGTTCTCGGCAACAATGGACGTGTCCAACCCGACAAATTTTTATGTTGATGATGTCACGCTCGCGGTGGTGGGATCGACCTGCACGTATCAGGTCGCACCGCTTTCGCAAAACATCGGCAGCACCATATCGACAATTTCGTTCACTGTCACCACCAACCCGACCACAGGCTGCAACTGGTCGGCGGCATCCACCGCTGCCTGGCTCAGTGTGTCGGGTGCGGGTAGTGGCACCGGCAGCGCCGAGGTGCGTTTGTCGGCGGCGGAAAACACCACGCCATCCGCGCGTATTGGCTCCGCCACCATCGCCGGTCAAGTGGTATCGGTCACGCAGGCGGCGGCGACACTGGATTCGTCGATTGTCAAAAACGGCGAATTCGAGTCAGGCAGCGAATCCTGGCAGGAAGCCTCTACCGGCGGATACGGCATCATCGGCGCCGACCCTGGTGTGGCCGCACGCACCGGTGTGGGTTATGCCTGGTTGGCGGGATACAACGCCGGCACCGATACGCTGACCCAACCCATCAACATTCCCGGCAATATCACCAGCGCGCAGTTGAGTTTTTGGTACAGCATTCGCACTGCTGAAACACTGGCGTCAGCCTATGACACGCTGACAGTCGAGGTGGTGGATGCCGTCACCGCACAAGTTCTTGTGACCGTCGCCAGATTGTCAAACCTGGACAAAACCAGCGCCTGGATCAAAAGCGCGGACGTGGATGTCAGCGCGTTCAAGGGGCGCGCGGTCAGGCTGGTGTTCCGCGCCACCATGGATGTGTCGGAGATCACCTCGTTTTTTGTTGACAGCGTGAAGATCAGTCTCGTTGGTTCGGAACCGGGTGTA
>JAYTBF010000286.1:0-3306 GCA_043737175.1 Burkholderiales bacterium | reverse complement strand
GCCGAATCGGACGCACGATCACCATGCCATCTCTCCGGCGGATGGTGGCACCAGGTCAACGCTGCGCACGATATCGCCATCGTCAACCGCCAATACTTCGGCTACCTCAGGCGTCAGGCCAACACCGGCACCGCCAACGCGGATACGTCCGAGCGTTGCGCGGAAATGTTCAGTCTTAGTGTTGGCAATAATTGAAACATGTTCAGTCGTATTAGTTGCCACATGGCTATTAATCCGACTGCGGTGTTGGTAGCGTATCGTGCGGAGTGTATCGACGCGCGCCTCAACCGTGGGACCGCCGTCAAAAATATCAATGTAGGTATCCGGCTCAAAACCTTCGTCCATCAGGATCGAAAACGGCAATTCGGCGTCAGGATGGAGTTGCCCGATAGCGAGCTTGGCCTCGTCGGGCAAAAGTGGCACGTAGATCGGATACTGGGGCATCAATTCTGCGATAAAAGTTTTGCTGCGACCACCGGAAAGTTGTTCGGCCTGCGGATAATCCATACCAAAAAAGCGGCGGCCCACCGCATTCCAAAACGGTGAATTGCCGTCGGCATCACATACCCCGGGATTTTCTGCCGCCAATTTTTCGGCAAAACGCTGACGGCGTTCGCCAATAAACAGCAACCGCGCACGTGATAACAATTGCGGCAGGTCGCCAATGGCTAGCGCAGGGTCGATGTAGAACGATGTCAACAACGAATAGCCGGTTAAATCGTGGCACAGGTGCAAAGCGTGAATCTTGTTGCTGACCTTAAGCTCCTGCGAGGCATGCACGATGATTTCGTTGCGATACGAATAAAAGCGATCATGAAGCCCGGCTGATGCCGTGATGCCACTTGTGCCGACAATTTCGCCGGTGGTGACATTCTCAAGTACAAAAAAATATGTCTCCTCTCCCGGAACATCAACATCAGCCAACATTGAATAACACGAGTTGCTGATTTTTTCGCGCAGCCGGTCACGATTCGACGGCAGCGATGTAATACCGATCGCACTCTTGGCGGCAATCGCCTCGATTTGTGGAAGATCAGCGGGTTGTGCTGTGCGCAAGACAAACATGGTTATCTGTTTATTCTCTGGACCAGGCTCAGGCCGCCTTGGCGACCTGGGGGGATGCCTTCGCCGCCACCCGTACACCGGTGATGAATTTTTCAATGGCCACGCCAAAACGCTCGAGCCCAAGGCAAATATCTTCCGGGGTTATGAGCAATGATGGTGCCAAGCGCATGACCGACGGGCCGGCAATCAGCAACAGCAGACCCTCTACTTCGCTGGCTCGCACCAAATCTTTACCAAGACTGGCAAACTCGTCAGCCAACTCGCAGCCGATCAGCAATCCATCACCACGCACCTCTTTGAAAATGCCGTACTTTCGATTGAGTTCCGCCAGGCCATCAAACATCAGCTGATGACGCACCGTCACACCGGCGAGAGTCGCAGGATCGCCAACAATATCCAGTACCGCATCGGCTACCGCACAAGCCAATGGATTCCCCCCGTAGGTGCTGCCGTGTGCGCCGACCCCAAAACTTTTTGCCACCTTGTCGGTAGTCAACATCGCACCAATGGGAAAGCCGCCGCCCAATCCCTTGGCCGTGGTCAGGATATCCGGGGTGACACCACACTTCATGTAAGCGTACAGCGCCCCGGTACGGCCCGCACCGGATTGCACTTCGTCAAAAATCAACAAGGCATTGTGTTGATCACAAAGCTCGCGCAATCGCTGTAAAAATTCGCGCTTGGCCGGCGTCACACCACCCTCACCCTGAATTGGCTCAACAATCACCGCACAGGTTTTGTCGGAAATGGCGGCCTCGGCAGCGGCGATGTCGTTGAACGGCAAATGCCGGATGCCCTGCGGCAACGGGCCAAAACCGTGCGTGTATTTTGGTTGGCCACCAACACTCACGGTGAACAATGTGCGACCGTGAAAACTGTTGTCAAACGCAATGATTTCATTCTTGTCGGTGCTGGCACCATCACCTTCATCGTCAGACTGAAGCGGGAAATGATCGCTGGCATATTTGCGCGCAAGTTTTAGTGCAGCCTCATTCGCTTCGGCGCCTGAGTTGCAAAAAAATATCCGCTCAGCAAATGTTTTATCAACCAGATGTTTGGCGAGTCGGATGGCCGGTTCATTCGTCATTACATTGGCAACGTGCCAGATTTTGTCGGCCTGCGCCTTCAGCGCGTTTACCACATGCGGGTGAGTATGACCAACCGCCGACACGGCGATGCCACCGGCAAAGTCGACATATTCCCGCCCGTCCTGATCCCATACCCGCGAGCCGTGACCGCGTACCGGAATAAATCCGGCAGGCGCGTAATTGGGTACCATGACCTCGTCAAATTGACTGCGCGTGACGGTGTCGTTATTTACGGATTTGTTATTCATGATCAATCTCTCTATTTATGCCATGGTCGGTACGACTCAATGTTGATATTTTAGTCCCCATGGGGCGTATCTTCCTATCGCAAAAGCGACCAAGACTTGCAAAAGCGCAAGACAGTGTGTGGTCAAATTTCACCTGTATCTTGTGCTGCGCCCCCGGGTCCACTGGCCGCAGCCGATAATGCCACCAACCGGCGGCTACGCTCGTCGCGGGGCGTCATGCCGAAGTGCCCACGGTAGGCGCTCGAAAAATGCGGACCCGACGAAAAGCCACACGACAGGCCGATTTGCAGAATCGACTGGCTGGTTTCCCGCAGCAACTGACGCGCACGGGCCAATCGCATTTCCAGGTAGTAACGCGACGGCAGACTGTCGAGGTGCTGCTTGAACAAACGCTCTAACTGGCGTCGCGACACACCAACCAACCGGGCGATTTCCTCGGTGGGAAGCGGCTCTTCAAAATTTGCCTGCATTAACGAAACTGCCTCGGTCAATTTTGGTTGTCCGCCGCCAATACGCGCCGACAACGGAACACGCTGGCGCTCGTCGGCGCTGCGCGCACGTTCGATACCAAGATGGTCCATTACCTCAGCCGTCGTTTCGGCGCCAAAGTGTGCCGTCACCAATGCCAACAACAGGTCCTGTGCAGCCTGCCCGCCGGCGGCCGTCAATCGTTTGCCATCGATTTCAAAAATATGTGATGACACCACGACGTCCGGGAAGCGCTCGGCAAACAATGCGCTGTAGGGCCAGTGAATCGTCGCCCGATGACCGTCCAGCAATCCGGCCCGCGCCAATATCCACGCACCGGTGCCGACCCCACCAAGGGTCACGCCGTGATAATCGGCCAGTTTGAGTTTGGCAATCAAGTCTTCATGACCGGTTTCCGGCAGCGGTGCATCACCCAC
>JAYTBF010000285.1:0-8086 GCA_043737175.1 Burkholderiales bacterium | reverse complement strand
GACATGGATGGTGACGGCCGCGGCGAAATCGTGGTGCGCTCCGTCTCCGGCGCGATGCTCGCGGGAAGATTGGTTGGCACGCGCATCAACTGGCAGTCCATCGCCGATCCTGGAGCAAGTTATCGGGTGATGGCGGCAGTCGATCTCGACAGCCAGGGTCGCTCGGATTTGGTCATGCTCAACATGGCGCAGGGCGATTCCGGCGAGGCACGCATTTGGACGGCGTTTAATCCCAGCCTGCCAAAGACACTGCGCAATGTCCGTACCTTGTGGCAGGTGGAGGCGGTGGGTGACCTTGATGGTGATGGCAAAGGCGATCTGGTGTGGCGCTTCACTGGCAACAGCGGCAACATCGACGACACCGGCGTGTCGTACATCTGGTTTACCAATGGCAGCGGCGTGACCCAGGTCAGGAAGCGTGGCGGCGCACCGCTTAATTGGACGTTGTTGGGTGCCACTGACCTGAACGGTGACGGCGCGGCGGACATGATCTATGTGAGCCCGACCAAACAAATTCGTGCCTTGATGGCCACGGCCAACCGAACCTGCGCCAACTTGTCCGGGGGCACCATTGATGCCGGATTGTCCGTGTTGGCGTTGGGAAGTTTCTCCGGGGTGGGCAAGGGTGAAATCATGCTGAGGGACAATGCCGGATGGGTGCAATTCATGGCGTTGAACGCACGTGGCATCAGCCTGCCTGCTTTCACAGGCGCACCGGATGACCCCAACGCATCGTGTTCCGCAAGCCCCAACTTGATTCCGTCAACCTTTGTGCGCGTTGGCAACGCTTCGGATCCCAATTGGCAGTTTTTCACCACGGCAGATCTGAATGGCGACGGTATCAAAGACATTGTCTGGCGTCGGGGCTTTGATGGCGGGCTGGTTGTTTGGATCATGGCGGACGGTGGCCAGGTGGCGGCGGTATACAACGATGCGGGTGCGGTGACGGACGAATATCGCGTGATTCAGCGGTGAGTGTAGGATGGCAAGTCCTCAGGGACTTGCCTCTGGGCTGAAAATTAAAAACGCGCTTTGGCGCGTTTTTAATTTTGGTGCCGTGTCATCGCGCACTGCGTGCACCTTGGTGGAGGACTCGGTCACGTTCCGCGACCCCGGATCGCCCTGCATGGCGATCCTTTCTCCCGGTTTCGCTTGCACGCGAAACCGGCTCACGTCGCGTTGAGCAAAGCAGTTTGCTCAACGAAACCCGACGTTCGCTGCCTTCCGGGAAGTCCGCAGGGACTTCCCTCCGGGCGAAACGAAAAAAACGCGCCAAAGCGCGTTTTTAATTTTGGTGCCCGGGAAGGGACTCTTATTAAATCTGACCGACCCTCACAAAACGATGCATTCTAGGGCTAAAAAATATACAAATACCCCCAAAAATACCCACTGAATTTGTTTCACCTCAATTCATGCCTTGCCGTGATTCCGCGGTTTCCTTGCGCCGGCAATGCTGAGGTGCGCGCCGCCAACCCGCTTCGCCGGTAAAGTCATGAACGCCGATTATCCTGCCGCTGCTAGCAACGCATTTCACTTATTGGACTGGGTTGTTAGGCAAATCCTGGCACGACTGGGTGAGGTGGATTTTTAACCTAATTAACCGTGGCTTTGATTTCGAAAATGATCGTCTGAAAATCCGCGCCTGGGACTTTTTCCCTTCGGATTAGATGAACATTTTTTAATGCTGGCTGGATTTCGAGCGCTGAAAGAAACGATATAAGTGCATTGTTGTCTCTGGATTCGCCACGCAAAATTACAAATTTACTGGTTTTGTTCGGCTGAAATTCGAGAAGCGCGATATCCGTTCCCGTCGAACTTTCGACTGCAGAAAATAATTTTCCCCAAGAAAAATCTCGCTCCTGTCGCAAAGCAGCCCACTGTTTTTGACTTTCCACCTCAAGCCGACTGGGTGCCGCATTTTTTTTGAGGTGTAATGCAGCAGTTTGGCTACGCAACGACTCCAAGTCACGAATGCGATGGTATTGCTGGTATGCCCCTGCATAGATTATTAATGCCAATATCATGGCAACGATAGACAGAAATAACAGACCGTTGCTGTATCGCCGGGGAGGCCGAAGATAACGCGAAAATGGACTCAATTTCATCCCCAGAAATTGCGTTGGACATGTTGTACATTGGCGCTAGGAAATGAATCCGCCGCCCACTTGCCAGGTATTGCCGTGTCGGTAGGGGCTGAAGACCAGTCATGCACGCTCAATATATTGTTGTGCAACCCGGAAATTTTGCGCGCGAGCCTTACCCTGCAGTCCAGGCCAGTTGCCGTGGCGGGTTCCATTTCATAACCTCGTACCCCCGCATTGTCATAAACCAATGCGGTCGCTCTTGAGTCTTCTCGTAGCAGCCACAACGTTTGCCCGCTGCTTCGATTGCGTGACTGGTTATAAAAGGCAGCGGCGGACACAGGCATCACGCTGGTTAATGTCAAGCCGCGCTTACGAGTAATTTTCTCAAGATTGCACAACCACTCATTGGAAAGCGCATACGCAATTCCGGTCGATCGGAAGCGCAAAAACGTTGTGCGGATTGCCCAGTCGTCACCAACCACCACGCCCTGTTTTTCAAAACAGATTCGGGCGTATGCATTTAACTCAGATTGGCTGTGAAGTTTTTCTTGCCACGGAATAGTAATGATCCTGCCTACACAATCCGAAACGGTCAGTGCCAGTCGACTTCCTTTTTGCAGCAAACTTGCCCGTTCATCCAGAATCGTCTCCAGACCAAACAGTAGTGATTGCTCTCCAACGGTTGCTGCTGAAGAAATTGAATGGGAGATTTCTGGCCTGCGACCACGCAGCCAGAAATTGCCATGAAAAAGGCCAGCGCTTAGTCGTTCAGGCAACAAACGTAACACGATTGACCTCCTGTAAAGTGGTCCGTCCGTCGCGCACTAGTTCGAGCGCAACATCGCGTAAAAAACGCGTTCCTTCAAGCCGCGCCTGTTCTTTTAATGCGCGGATTGAGGCGCGACCAATGATCATTTCTCGAATTTCATCGGTCAGCCTTAATACTTCTGCAACGGCGCGTCGTCCCTTGTAGCCAGTTTCCCGGCAATGGGGGCACCCGCGCCCTGCATGAAAGCGATAATTTTCTGGATCCGTAATGCCAGACTCGATCAGCAGCGTTTGCTCGACCTCTACCGGTTCAGAACATTTTGGACAATTTTGTCTTAACAGGCGCTGCGCAACCACCCCGGTCAACGATGAAACAAAGTTGTAAGGATCAACCCCCATATGCATAAAACGGCCGATCACATCAAAGGTGTTGTTGGCATGGACTGATGTGAAGACCATATGGCCGGTGAGGGCGGATTGAACAGCAATTTGCGCCGTCTCTGAGTCGCGAATTTCGCCTACCAATATCTTGTCCGGATCATGACGCAAGATCGACCGCAGACCCACCGCAAAGGTCAGCCCCTTTTTTTCGTTTACGGGGATTTGCAGCACCCCAGGCAGCTGATATTCGACGGGATCCTCAATGGTAATAAACTTGTCCTCGCCATGATTTATCTCTGCCAGCGCAGCGTAAAGGGTCGTGGTTTTTCCACTACCGGTTGGCCCTGTCACCAGCATCATCCCGTAAGGCTCTGACGCAAGTCTTCGCAATAAGCCAATCGTGTTTTCGTCAAATCCCAGTGAGTCGAGGGTTAATTGTTCGAGATTGTCAATCAGCGTTTTTTTGTCCAACACCCTGAGCACCGCGTCCTCACCATGAATGCTCGGCATGATCGAAACGCGAATATCTATTTCGCGGCCCTTTGCCGCAACTCTAAAGCGGCCATCTTGTGGTATGCGTTTTTCAGCAATGTCCAGTTCAGCCAATACTTTGACGCGAGCAATGGCTTGTTCGGCCAAGCCAGGGTTATTGAGCGTGGCAATCTTATTCAACACACCGTCAATTCGAAACTTGATCAATAACCCTTGGGGAACGCATTCCAAATGTATGTCGCTGGCATCAAAGCGCAATGCATCGAAAATGGTTGAGTTTATCAACCGGACAGCGGGACTGGCCTCGCCCTGAATCGACGTCAAGGTGAGATCAGAGCTGGCGTCGCGAGAAACATCGCCAAGCTGCTCAATGCCGATCGCATCAGCGACAGCACTGAACGCCGCCTCGTGTAGTTCTAGTTTTGCTTTGACATCAATTGGATCGCCGACGTAAATCTCGTAAAGGGGGACAGCCAATCGTGCCAACCATGCACTGACGTCTCCATTTAGCGGCGCGCCAAGAATCGCGCAAAGTCGTTGCCGCTCATCAACGCCGATTACCAGCATGCGTTGGGACATCTCCGCATAATTGGCGTGGGCGAATATCGGCTCAAAACGATAGATTTCGTCACGGGTCAATTCCGGATATCCAATTAAATTGGCGGATTGCGTCAGGACGGATGCACGAGATTCGCCGACCGCATTTGCCAGCGCCGAAACCCAGTCACCTTCAGCGCTGTTTTTTTGCTGAACATCAGCAAGCATTTCTATATTTATCATGGGCGGCAGACGGTCAGACGGCATTTGCCAAGTCGAAGATTGGTGAATACAACATGAGTACAATCGCCCCGATAATGAATCCAATGCCGACCATTAATATGGGCTCTATTAGTCGACCTGCCGTATCAATCCAACTGGCGGTTTCCTGATCAAAAAAGTCGGCAATTCGTTCCATCATTTCATGTAGTTTTCCTGATGATTCTCCCGCGGCCATCAAACGCTGCGAGACTTCTGTGCTCAATCCGCAGTCGACCATCACTGATGACATCGACTTACCTTCACTGACCGACAGCGTCGCCTTTTGCAAGCTGGGACGCATCGTTAACGGAAGGGAGGATTCGGTCATGCGCATTGCCGTCAACACACTCACGCCGCTTTGTAGGAGCATGCCAAGTGTTCGATACATTCGCGCGAGTTGAAGAATCCACAGCCTTTGCCCCAGCCAAGGTATCGTCATCACTTTACGAAAAGCCGAGGCGCTGGATCGCGGGTGAATAACGAGTCCGGCGATGGTTGCCAAGCCTGCAAAAAATATCGACCATGCCAGAATTGTATTTTCCCGGACAAATGTTCCCCATATCTGAATCACCCCTGCAACCGCGGTACGGTTTGTTGCGACATCGTCGAATACCGCACTAAAACGCGGAACCACGTAGAGCATCAGAAAGGCAATCACGACGAATGCAACCGCCACCAATATGGCGGGGTAAATCGCGGCGGCAACCAACTTCCGGCGAATTTCCTCGGACTGCTGCTGATACTGCATATACCGCCGTATTGATACCTTGACCGTGCCGGTTGTTTCGCTTGCCCGTAGCATGGCGACGTACAGTTGCGGAAAAACAGACGGCATTGTTGCCATCGCTTCCGACAATTGTTTGCCTTGTTGCAAGTTTGAAGACAGGGTGTCGTAAATTGCCTGGTGCTTGCGAAGACGATCGTTGCGGCTAAGAATATTGATGGCATCGACAATAGGCTGACCTGCGTCCAGCAAGGTGTGCAATTGCTGATTAAAAACCCGCAAGTTAAAAGTCGGCGCACTAAAGCGCCAGAACCAATTCGACTGGATCGGTTTCAAGTTCAGCATCCGTCCGCCGGACGCCTCTACGTGCCGTTGTGCCTCGTCCGGGCTGCCTGCGTCAAGCTCAACGATTTCAACACTCATCGCTGACGTCAGGCACTTTGCGCGATATCTCATTACCCATTTACCTTATAACTTGCCGTTACCAACTCGTAATATCGGCGTCGTCGCCGATGCCACCTGGCTTGCCATCTTTGCCATAGGACACAACTTCATATTCCCGAGTGGGATCGGTGCCCGGCGAACTGTAAACAAATGCGTTTCCCCAAGGATCCGGTGGCACGTTCTTTTTGAGGTAAGGGCCGCGCCACAACGGTTCGTTAACCGGCTGAACAAACAAAGCGGTCAAGCCCTGCGAGGTCGAAGGGTAGTGTCCTGTGTCAAGGCGAAATTGATCCAGTGCCTTATCAAACGCCTCTATTTGTGCTTTCGAAACCTGCGTTTGGGATTTGCCGATTTGCGCAAAATACTTTGGGCCAACAAATGCGGCCAGCAACCCAATAATCAGTAGTACGACCAGCAACTCAAGCAACGTGAAGCCCCTTTTTTGCATTTTCATCATGTCATTCCTTCCGGGCGCGGGCCCTCAACTCGGTTGATATACAAATTTCCAATCTTGATACTTTTTTACATTGGCGAAATCCGCCAAATCCGGCGTAAACCCATCAATTTTTATTGGTTGGCGAAAAGACAGTGAATAGACGCCCATCACACCGCCATCTGGTGCCTCAACAAGCCCCCATTCTGCACTACCTGTAATCGGATCTCGATACAGTTTTCGCAACGGCCTGGTCATGCGAGTTGCACGCTCATCTTGTAGCAAAGCGCGCAAACTGGTCGGATAGCGTTTGTCGAATCCTGGCGTGTTCTGATAATACTGACGGATCGCTGAACGATAAGCTTGACCGACAATCAATAGCTCAGCTTCCTTTGCGCGCCGTTCACGTGTTTGACTATTCTCCATTGCCCGGCCTGCGATCACGGCAAGCGCGGCGACAAGAAACATGGCAATGACATAGGTGAACCCCCCTTGCTTTTTCATCGCCTACCAGTCCTTAAACCAAGTGCCGTCGCGTGCCCGATTGGGCGCACTGCTATGGACGTTATAAACAGCGCCAAGCGTAGCGTCGTCAGGCGGAATAACAATCCAGCTATTGGCGCTCAGTGTGAACGGGTCTACCGGAATGCTCCGTAAGTATTTTTGCTTGACCAAATCGTCAAGTGCATCCGGATACTTATTCTTGTCGGCAAAATATTTATCGATGGCGTCGCGTAATACAAAAAGGTCCTCTCGCAGCACGACTTCTTTTGCTTTATCAACGTTGGCAAAGTAGCGAGGCGCCGCCAATGTCAAAATTGCGGCGACGATGGCCAAGCTGACTAATACCTCAATTAAGGTGAACGCGCCGAGGCGGGATCGACCATACGCACGATTACCATCCGGCATACGGGACTCCATTCATGCCGGTCGCTTTGGATGTTGAATACACATCGAATACGTCGCTTCCGGATCGAGGTGCATCGGGAGGCGAGTCAAAACTGCGCAATCCCCAAGTGTCCACGGGTGCAACGGCAGGATCAGCCAGGAATGGGTCACGGGGGATGCGCCGCAGGAAATAAAGGCGTTGTCCTGGATTGGATATGTCGTCCACCCCGGACGCTAGCTCCAGCAAACTCGGCGGGTAGCCACTTTGATCGGGTCGTGTGAAAACTTTTCCGCCCAATGATGCGGCCTTATAGGCGTCAATAGCTTGGCGAATTTCCCGCAACGCCAAGCGCAAATCATTCTCTTTTTGGCGCCTCGCGGTTGTTTCGGCCAATGGCATTGCAATAGACGCGAGCAGCCCGACAATCGCAATGGATGCCAGCAGCTCGACAAAACTAAAGCCGGTTTCCTCAATAGAAAAAGTTGCGGCGTGCATTCTTATCTGGACGTGGAAATTTTGTGAGAAACGGGCATGCTTGGCCTCGCCAGCGCCTTGGTGCTGCCAACTGGCGTAAGGCTTTGCAGGACAATTTCTGCGTCGGCATCAGCCGCCAATACCTTCAGCTCAACGCTTAGGATTCGACCGGCGCCTTTTATGCCTGCAGGCTCATTACTGGTTGCCGCCACTGAAATGCGCCCGCTGGATTTATCAACGTTTTCCCCAAATGATGACCTGCCGCCCTGGCTAAAGAAATTACCTTCCCTTACTACAACAATTTCGAAAAGAGCCGGATTGACGCCAATTTGAAGCGGCGTCGCCCTAAGGGCATCAACACTCTCCAAGTTCAGCTCCAAGGTGACAACTTCGCCTATTTTTGCGGCCGCCGGGCCTTTCCATTGCAATTTTAATTCTGATGCCACGCCAGTCACGCCCACTGGCATGGTATCGGTTGATGCAGTTGAAGTTGCCGCGCCGGAAAGTGGTGGCGGCGCTGATCGCGATTGTTTTATTGTTGGCGAGGACGACGCTGACGGTGACGGCGACTGCGATTGGGCTGAGGTACCCGTGTCGAT
>JAYTBF010000284.1:0-3312 GCA_043737175.1 Burkholderiales bacterium | reverse complement strand
AGGCGTGATTCCGTCCGCGGGCGGCAATAATTCCACAACTTCGCCTGTTTCCACCGGCATGCCGCCGTCAATGACCTCTACCGGCGCAGCGCAAGCGGCGTTGGGTGCAGCTGGAAGTACGGCTGCCCCCGAACCGGCAGATGCCAAATCCCCGACTCCGGCAGCGTCACTAAAACCAATCGATAAACCAACTTTGGGCCAACCGTTGGCAAAACACGACGCACCGATTGCCAAGCGCCCAACCGCCGCTGCCGCCCCCGCCACAGTCACCAAGGCACCGGCAAATAACGCCGCCAGCGCACCCACACCCAGTTATGCCGGTTCAACCCAAGCAACAGACGGCAAGGTCGTGACCAGCGCCAAGTCAAATGATCCAATCGTCAATTGTCCGGACTGCGGCACGGTCGACAGCATTTTGCCGGTTACTGAAAAGGGGCAGGGCAGTGGTGCCGGTGCGGTCATTGGTGGCGTTGTTGGTGGTGTGTTGGGCAATCAGGTCGGCAGCGGCCGTGGCCGCGATGTTGCCACTGTCGCCGGTGTGGTGGGTGGCGCGGTGCTGGGTAACACAATTGAAAAATCCAACAAGTCCACCCAGCATATTGAGATTCGTGTGCGCCTCGCTGATGGCACATTTCGGACCGTGAAATCAGACAGTGATCAGGGCTTGCGCGTCGGCGACAAGGTGCGTATTGATAATGGCCGGGTGAGCCGAAATTTATAGAACGAAGCGTTATTGATTGATGACACACGGCGAGTGAGCTAGCCTGCAGGCAGGGCTAAAGGTACCAAATTGGCAGGCTTTTCGTCCGGTTATTGTTGGATCGCGTGTTTCATTGTCGATAAATACTACCTTTATCAAACCTCGCCTCGGTCGGGCAATCATCAATGATCGGGGTGCGGAAACAACGGGTTGGTCAATATTGCTGAAACGCTAAACGCGACAAGGAAGAACAATGATGACGCCACAAATTTCCGCAAATGCGAATCTTCACCCGCACCGTAATCCGACAGCCGCCATCACCGCAGGCGGCCATACTCCGGATTTCTTGGTATTTCGACTCGGTGGTGAGCAGTTTGGTGTTGACTTTCAGCATGTTGTGGAAATTCGCCATTTTTCGGCGGCGACCCCTATTAGCAACGTGCCTGGTTATATAAAAGGTGTCGTAAATTTTCGTGGACACATCGCACCAGTGGTCGATATGCGCCTTAAATTTGGACTAGAACCGTGTGTGCGTGATGCGCTGACTGACACCATTTTTTTGGAAATTGAAGACCGGATTGTCGGGCTCATGGTCGACGGTGCCGCCACGGTTGTTAATCTGGCTACGCAACGTATTCGTCCGGCGCGTGAATTCATGTCCGTGGTCGATAGCGATTTAATCTTTGGCGTGGCCGAATTTAATGGCCAACTGATCACGCTTTTGGATATTGAACGACTGGTCCATAGCCCGGAAATTGCGCTGATTTAGCATCGGCTGGTGCGAGATCTGCTGGTCATTGCAGGGCCAGTCCTTGGCCCGATAAGGCGAAGCCGTTTGGTCCGTTGCGTTATCATGCCGCGGCAGGCAGGCTTAGTGCTGAAAATTCCAGTCAATTGCAACAACACAAATGCTCGAAATGCCGCCGATTGTGCTATCATTCGCCCTGTCGATTTTGGCTAGAAACACACCCGCTTCAGTGATGGAGTTGGTGATGTTTGCAGTGAGCATTTGAGACTTTAGGCGCATAGCTCAGCTGGTTAGAGCACCACCTTGACATGGTGGGGGTCGTTGGTTCGAGTCCAATTGCGCCTACCAATTAATGAAGAAGACGAAAAAATGGTTATGACACCGCTGACTACGCTGGAAGGTTTGATTCGCTAGCCGCGCGGCGTGTTTTCGTCTTGTTCAATTCAAAAAGCGCGGCAACAGCCGCGCTTTTTTGCTTTTGGGCGGCGGTCTTAAATCTGGCCCGCTGTTTTGTTTTTGGGCGGCGGTCATAAGTCCGGCGCGCCTTTTTATCGGTCCCCGTTTTCCCATTCGCACTTGCAACAGCCACCCACAGATTCACGAGGTTTTAAATGATCGCCATTACACTCCCAGACCAATCCGTCCGCCAGTTTGAACAGCCGGTGACCGTGGCCGACGTTGCTGCCAGCATTGGTGCCGGACTTGCCAAAGCGGCGCTGGCGGGCAAAGTCGACGGTAAAGTGGTGGATACCAGCTTTTTGATCGAGCGCGATGCGGCGTTGGCGATCATTACTGACAAGGATGCAGATGGGATGGAAGTTATCCGCCACTCGACCGCACATTTGTTGGCTTACGCAGTCAAGACATTGTTCCCCGAGGCGCAAGTCACCATCGGCCCGGTGATTGAAAACGGTTTTTATTATGACTTCGCCTACAAACGTCCCTTTACCCCGGATGACTTGGTTGCCATCGAGAAAAAAATGGCTGAATTGGCGAAAAAGGACGAAAAAGTCACCCGTCGGGTGTTGCCACGAGACGAGGCGGTGGCGTATTTCAAGGGCATTGGTGAAGCATACAAAGCCGAAATTATCGAAAGTATTCCAGCTGATCAGGATGTGTCGCTCTACGCCGAGGGCGATTTCACCGATTTGTGCCGTGGCCCCCACGTACCCTCAACCGGCAAGTTGAAGGTTTTCAAGGTGATGAAAGTGGCGGGTGCCTATTGGCGTGGCGACGCCAAAAACGAAATGCTACAACGCATTTACGGCACCGCCTGGGCAAAAAAGGAAGACCAGGAACAGTACCTGCACATGCTGGCAGAAGCGGAAAAACGCGATCATCGCAAGCTCGGTAAATTGCTGGACCTGTTCCATATGCAGGAAGAGGCGCCAGGCATGGTGTTTTGGCACCCGAAGGGCTGGTCGATTTGGCAGCAAGTCGAACAACATATGCGCCGCGTTTATGAACAAAATGGTTATCAAGAAATTAAGTGCCCACAGATATTGAATCGCTCACTATGGGAGCGCACCGGCCACTGGGATAACTACCAAGACAATATGTTCACGACTGAGTCCGAGAAACACCAATACGGCATCAAGCCAATGAATTGCCCTGGGCATGTGATGGTGTTTAATTCCGATTTGCGCTCGTATCGGGATTTGCCGTTGCGTTACGGTGAATTTGGCTCATGCCATCGTAATGAACCCTCTGGCGCGTTGCACGGCATCATGCGGGTACGGGGTTTTGTGCAGGACGACGGTCATATTTTTTGTACTGAAGAGCAAATTCAGGCCGAATGTACCGCGTTTAACCAGCAGGCCCTGGCGGTTTATAAGGATTTTGGCTTTAAAGATATCGCCATCAA